>JAAFHM010000405.1 GCA_013298375.1 Ignavibacteria bacterium
GCGCTCAATGTCCTTTAAGGCAGTAGATTCAACAACGGGCGAACTGAAGTATTCCTATATTTCCAAGACCGGATCCAATTTATATGGTTTTGAGGTTTTTCGCGGCGAGGGGCTGCGTATGCCAATGAAATCTGTTGCGTTTGTGCTTCAAGGGCAGGGAACGGGAACATTACCGGGGATGTATTATTACGATACGACATTGCAGTATGGCGGCTCGTATCGGTATGCGGTTTTGCCGTTTGATATGTATTTCAACAAAGATCCGCAAATTGATACGATTAGCGTTATTATGGCGCTGAATAAAATGTTGCCGATATCGAACGGGCTTCTCTGTAACAGTACCTCGGCGGGAATAACACTTCGGTGGTCATTAACGGTGCCTCCGGGTCCGGAATACCGTTTTACCAGAATTTATCGCTCTGAATCATTCGAGGGAAAGTATCTTCCAATTGCCGATGTAGCATACAGCGATACAGTTTTTGTTGATAGGACACTCAAACCGGGGGGGCAAAAGTTTTACAAAGTCAGTACCATTGGGCTTGATAGAAAAGAAGGTCCTTTGTCGGCTTCCGGAAACGGCTATTACACGCTTGGCGAGACCGTACCGCCGCCGAATAATCTTCGCGCTGGTGCTTCGCCAAACGGCAAACACGTTCGCCTGAGTTGGACACCGCCGGAAAATGCGGATGCTATGGAGGGATATTTTGTCTTTCGAGGGCTGACAAAAAATGCGGAATTGGTGCAAGTCAGTAAGGAGGTGCGCGATACGGTGTATATTGATACGGCATCGCATCTGGAGCCGTACTCAGCATATTACTATGCTGTTGCTTCGCACAGCCCAATGGGTAGGCGAGGCGAATTATCACCCGTTTTGGCGGTCTTGCCTCCGCCGAAAAAGCCTTTACCCGCACCACAGCCGCCACTTGTTGTCCAAGATGTTGGGGCAATCGTTGTGAGTTGGAAAAATCTGTTACCGCAAGAGCCGCAGTTAGCAGGGTATGTGGTGTATCGGACACTCAATGGCAAAAAAGAAAAATTAACACGCACACCACTTTCTCCTCAAACCCTCGAGTTTCGTGATGGAAAATTGCCGGCTGATGTAGAAAAGGTCAGTTATTCTCTGGCTATCACCGATATTTTAGGGCGTGAAAGTGAAGCCTCGCGTGCGAGAGAATATACTGTGCTTGCCGATAAACTCCGCGCTCCATCGCGTGTGCGCTTGAGTGCTGCCAATGGCGGAAAAGCTGTTGTTGTACGCTGGGCGGCAACGACGGACGCACGGGTAGAAAATTATGAAATTTTTCGCGGTCGTGCGGGCGAAGCATCTGCTAAAATAGCGACCGTCAAAGTTGACCCCAAAACGCCATTGGAGATACTTGATAAAGAAGTACGGGCTGGAAAACCTCATTACTACACAGTTGTCGCCGTCGGTAAAACTTCGCGTAGCAATGCGAGTTCGGAAGCGAGTATTGTGCCGTAGGTGGTGTACTTATTGCCCACACGCCGTAAGGTTACTGCCCTATGATATTTGCTCTTCAATGCCCGCAAAATTGCGTATATTTCGCACTATGAAAACCGATATTCTCTTCTATAAAATATTTGAAATACTGCCAGAAGTGGCGCTATACCTTGCAGGTATGGCGCACAATAGCAGTGCGGAATATAGTTTTCAATCGGTAGAACTCAAGCAACAGTCCCAACGCCCCTATGGTGTTTTGCTGCCGAAACAACTCAGTGCACCGGTGCTGGTCGTCGAAGTACAGTTTCAGCGCGACGAGCAGGTCTATACGCGGCTTGTGAGCGAAACGGCACTGCTGCAAATGCAGTATCCTGAACGCAAGTCATGGCAAATGCTTTTGCTTCTGCCGTCAAGAGCGATAGAGGTGGATGCAGGAATTTGGGGCGCACTCGTAGAGGCGAAATCCCTCAGCGTGGTGTATTTGAATGAATTTCCCCTGACAACCCCGGATAGCAACAGTGTTTTGCAAACTCTCATGCCACTCTTGTCGCCGGAAATGCTTGCGGCAATAGCACTTATGCGCATAACACTCAGTCCCGCCGACCAAGCGCGTGATATGGCGATTGTCAAGGAGTTGCGCGATGCAATAACCGAGACCGAAACGCAGCGAACAAAGAAAATCTTTGAAGATTTATTTATCGATCTCTTCCGAAGTAAATACAAACATTTATCCATCAAGGAGTTACTCGCCATGATAAAGCATTCAGATATTTTCGACGACCTCCACGAAAGCCTTTCGGTACAAGAATTACTTGCTCAAGCTGTGAAGAAAACAGCGCTTGAAAGCAAAATCGAAGGCAAAATCGAAGGCAAAATCGAAACAATTCCTATTTTCCTCCAAATTGGCTTATCGCCGGAGCAGATAGCGGAAATGCTGGAATTACCCTTCGACGTTGTACAAGAAGCAAGCCTGAAGGCAAATTTAAAGCCGAAATAACGTTTAGGTCTCAGCAGTTCGACGTAGAAAACCAGCCCGATATTTCCATTATCATTACCGAGCATTATGCGGCGTATTGTTACTCTTGTATTCGTCCTCTGCACTCTGTCGCTGCGTCTTTCGGCGCAGACGTTTGTTGACGTGCCGGATTCGATTCCACGCTTGGAAGATTTAACGAAAAAATATTTGCCGTCCGTGGATCCGAAAAAATTTTCTTTTGAAAATTTCAAATGGCAAGATTGGGTAAAAATTCAAGGCTCGGCAAGTCTTTTTGGTGAATCGTACCTTACCACTGCCACCGAAGCCACTCAGCGTCGTCCTCCGGCGACAGGTAGGCTTATGGTCAATCTTTCCGCTTCCGTGCTGGATCTTGTAACCATTCCCGTCTCGTTGACGTTTTCCACAGAGAATCTCCGATTTCAAGGGCAGGGACAAATCCAATCACAACTCCTTGACCAACTTCGCCAAGCCCAACAATTTTCGTTCAACACCTTCGGTATAGCTCCTCGTTTTGGTAAAAATGTTACGCTCTATGCCGGAATGCACGGCGTTTCGTTGTCGCCTTTTAGCTTGGGGGATGTGCGCGTCAGTGGTGGTGGGCTGGACGTGAGAGTGGGAAGTTTTCGCGTTGTTGGCACAGCCGGAGAAGCGCAGCAGGCATTTGCACCAAATCCGACCGTGTTTCGGACGGGCGGATTTTCCCAAACAATTTTAGCGGGGCGTGTGGAATTTGCGCCGCCAAAAATCCCGGTGAAAGTCGCCATCAACGTTCTTCGTGCCAGAGACAATCCGCTTTCACTCACTACGGCGACGGGTGTAGCGCTTCAAGATAACACCGTGCTGACGACGGATTTTTCCATACAAGGCGGAAATATCAGCACCGACGGAGAGTTTGCTGTTTCGCGGAATGGGCGGTTGTTTTTTAGACCACTCAATCAAGAGTCGTGCGGGTTTGGGGATGCCGCCGCGAATGTTAGTGGCGATGCCATGCGATTGGATTATGCTGCTCGCCTGAATATCAATTACACCAATGACAAAAGCCCTCTAACGGCTCAACTCAAGGCATTCTACGTCGGTCCAGGGTATGTTACCTTGGGCTATCCGCAATTTATCAATGACCGCTTGGAAGTCGAATTAGCGCCGCGTTTGCGCCTCTTCAACAATGCGCTCAATATTTCGGGTTCGATTGGTTTTCAGACCGATAATCTTGCCGGAGACCGTGCCATCGAAACGCGCCGCATCATCGGTTCTGCGAATATTTCCGCACAGCCGACGGATTGGTTCGGCGTAGATGCTTCATTCCAAAACTATGGTTTGCGTGTAGCGCCGCCGCCGAATTATGGTGTTATTGTTGACCCGCTCAATCCGCCTTTGACCGTGCAGAATGTTTTTGCACTCTATTCGCTTGCGCCGCGCTTTATGTTTTCGCTGGGCGAATATGTGCAAAACGTCTCGCTGAACGCTTCCATACAGGGCTTTAGCGACGCAAATCCCGAAACACGGGCGCTGACGGAAAACTCCTCGCAGTCCTACCGCCTTATCTGGACAAGTATTCTCCAAACACTCACACTGACGTTTAATCTTGGGTATATGAGCAATCGGTCGGCATTGGCGAATTTTGCCGCGACGGATGCTTCCATCACTGCCGTCATGCCGCTCTTTGAAAATAAGGTAACACCGTCGCTGACGGTAAATTTTACCAAAGCTCAAGAATCCAGCGGCTTAGATTTTCGGCTAGGGTGGCAGTTGCGGGCAAACTACAAAGTCATGGAAAAGGTAACGGCTGTGCTTTCTTCGCAAATTAACGGATTCAGCTATTTGCCAACGGCAACGCAAAAGTCCTACACGGAATTTCAAACGAGTGTGGAACTGCGGTATCAGTTGTAATGCGTACAAGGTGCGAGGGTCTCGCTTCTTAGCGAGGCTCTCGCTCAATCTCTGTCGCTCCTATGCTGAACCGCTCCTACGCTGAAGTGAGAGTCTGCACAAGAAGGCAGACCCTCGCGCAATGTCTCAAAAGTTGACCTCTCTCTTGTAATGCTATGGTATTCGACACGTTCAATGACAAAAATAATGTTTGAAATCTACGCACATCAAACCCAGCAAAACCAGCGTTTTGACCTTTGGGGTAACTCCTTCCTCATTGCCTCATTGATGGCGGTGTCGGTGATACTTTGCGG
>JAAFHM010000350.1 GCA_013298375.1 Ignavibacteria bacterium
GCGAAAGTTCAACCGGAATAGGGCTGGCACTCGTCAAGCAAATCGTGGAACTGCACGGCGGCACAATCTCCATCCTGAGCGAATTCGGGCATGGGACGGAGTTTATCGTTGAGTTGCCGTGTTGGACAAAATTGTAACGTTATAACCAATCCACCATTGACCAAAAATCTTTCCCTTTTGTGGTCTTTTTGTGGGAGAACACGCGGCTTTTCACTAAATTACCAACCAATCTACTTCCCGCGCTTGCTGTTTCCGCTCAACCTTGGCATATTCTATGAGAATGCTCGTATCGCAACGCTTTTCCTGCTGCCTGTCTGCTGCCTTACTACTTACAACACAAGCAGTGCTGCTCTGCGCACAAGTGTCGGGTGGAGCAAACAGCGTTCTTGATAGCCTTCGGCGTGAGTATCAACGGCGCACCGCCCAAGGAAACAAGCCTGATACCGCCTTGTTTTCGCTATGCTACCGCCTTGCCCTCGAACTGAGCGACCGCCAGCCTGATTCCGCGATTATGTTTTCCCGGCAAGCACTCCATATTGCCACAGAACTCAATGACAGTGCCGCCATAGCGCGTGGGTACTATGCAGCAGGGTACGCCCACAAAAATCGTGGGCAGTTTTCTGTGTCAGTCGAATATCATCTTATCGGACTCAAAATCGCCGAAAGTCGCGCCGATACGCTACTCATTATACGCAATAGCAATGGTCTTGGTACAGCCTACATGGCGCAGCGCCGCTATACAGAGGCGCAACCCTATTTTATGCGCTCTTTGGCGCTTGGCGAGCGCACACACGAGAAAAAAGCCGTTTCAACTGCCATCAACAATCTTGGCTACATACTTTGGCGCTTGCGCGAGTACGATAGCGCTCTTGCCTACCACAGACGCTCACTGGCTCTTGCAGAAGAGGCGCGAGACACGCTCAGTATCGGGATTTCCTATATCAATTTTGGTGTTTGTTATCAAGGCAAACGCGATTTTGTCCAGGCTCTGAGTTATTTTGACAAAGCGCTCATGATTCACCGCCGTTTCGGAAATTCGCGGAATGAGATGCTCACGCTCTACTACACCGGCTCGACGTTGCATGATATGAAGCGCCATAGCGAAGCGCTTCCCTACTTGACGACGGCACTGCAAATGGCAGATTTGCTCAAAATGCACTCCCCGCTTCAAGATGCCTACAATATTCTCGCAGAAACCTACACAGCGCTTGGGCGGCACAGTGAAGCCACCGAAGCCATGCGCCGCTATGCCGCTGTGAAAGATTCGCTCTACACCACCGAAAGCGCCCAGCAAATAGCCACTATGCAAACCCAATACGAAAGCGAGAAAAAAGACAAACAAATCCAACTTCTCCGCCAAGAACGGGAACAAGAAAATTTTGCGCGAATACTCTACGGCATCGGTCTGACGCTATCACTCGTATTTGCGGCGGTACTCGTGTACCTCAATCGGCAAAAAGGCAGTGCCAATCGGGAAGTATTGCGGCAAAAAAACATTCTGGAAGAACAGGCAAAAGAAATTGAACTTGCCAATACCAAACTCCACGAAAGCAATCTCCAACTGCATGAACTCAATACGTCCATCGAAGATAAAGTGACCGAACTCGAAACTATTGATACGATTGTGCAAAGTATCAATAGCGAAGTCTCTCTCACAAAATTACTACCAATGCTCTTAGAGCAAGGCAGTGTCTTGGTTCCTAGTGTTGAAAAAAGCTCAATTTTGATGCTGGACGAAAAGACGAATACCTACGGCTTTGTTGCGCTCAATGGCTACGCGATGGAGGAACTTCAGCATTTGCGGTTTTCGCTCGACCAAATTCAATATCAGTATATTCACACCAAACCAATTGTTGATGGGGTCTATATTTTACGCGAGTACAACACGAAATCCATTGATGGTGCTGATTTCACCAATGCGCCGCCCCAATGCTCGCTCGTGATGACGATTTCTCTTCAAGACGATGTTCCCGAAGGCATTCTCTTTTTCGATAATTTCTCCTCGCCCAATGCTTTCTCAAACCTTGATATTGACCGCTTTCGGCGTTTCCGCAAGCACGTGATTACGGCGTTTGCAAAGGCAAAAATTGTGAACTTGATTCAGGATTCCGCCTTGCAACTTTCGGCTCAAAACCAGCGTTTGCAAGAACTCAACACCGAAAAAAATGAGTTTTTGGGCATTGCCGCCCACGACATGAAAAGCCCACTAGCGGGCATTATGATTAGCGTTGGCTTGCTTCGGCGCTACCATGCAAAGATGAACACGGACGAGATGCTGAAATTATTTTCCGCTATCGAACACACCGTACAGCGTATGAGCGGCATTATTTCTAACCTGCTGGACATCAACGCGATTGAAACGGGTAAAATGAATCTTCGTTTTGCACAATTCGATATTGTTCCAATTATTCGCCAAGTCTTGAGTGATTATCACGACCGCGCCGAAGCAAAAACTATTGCCTTACTCTTTGCGCCTGATGCAGAGAATATTAGTGTTTATGCCGATACGGGCGCGTTAGCACAAGTGATTGATAACCTTGTTTCCAATGCCGTGAAATATTCGCCCTTGGGCAAAAGCATCACCGTCCGGCTCTATCGACAGTCACACGGGATACGCTTGGAGGTTCACGATGAAGGAAAAGGGATTAAGGACGAGGAAATGAAGAAACTTTTTGGTAAGTTTGTTCGGCTCTCCACAAAGCCCACTGGCGGAGAAGATAGTACGGGTCTGGGCTTGAGCATCGTAAAGCGCCTCGTCGAGGCGATGAATGGCACAGTCTGGTGCGAATCAGAAGTGGGAAAAGGTACAACATTTATTGTCGAATTACGCGAAACCTCCGTTTCATAGCGGGTATTCTACGCTCTCTCCAACAACATCTATGAAATCCACCAAAAACTCCTCTCTTCTTGTTCTGGCACTCGGCAGTATTGCTGTCCTTTTTTCCCTTACGGCGTTACGCATTGTCTTGTCGTTGGTGTATCATCCCCAAATTACGCAAGACTCTTTTGCTGCATTCGTCACCGTCAATCTGCGCTGGCTGGGCATTACCCTGACGACGGCAACGCTGCTGGGTGTGCTTATTTTACGAGCATTTCGCAAGTATGAACGGATAATGCACGAGCGCTTTCAGAATGAGGAGTATCTTCGTTCATTACTAGACGGTTCCGCAATGTTTGTCGTCCGAGTTGACATTGAGGGTTGCTATACCTACGGGAATCGGGCGTTTTTAGAGACCTTTATTGCCACCGAAGACCGAGCGCATTTTATCGGTATGCCATCGCTCAACTACGTCATTCCTGAAGACCATTCTCTCATCGTGCAAACCATAGAGCGCTGTGCAACCAATCCCGACGAATCCGTTTATCTCACCTTTCGCAAACCAAAACCCAATGGCGAGATTCTTACCACAGACTGGGAATTTAGTGCCATTCGTGGTGCTGACGGTACTATCACGGAATTTCAATGTTCGGGGCTGAACGTCACCGAGTCACGGCGATTGGAGCAGAAACTAAATGAGGAACAACGCAATAAAGCAGAGTTGATGAACTCCATCAATGCAATCCTCTGGGAAGCCGATGCCGTCACGTTTCAATTTCATTACGTGAGTGCTGGTGCCGAGCAGATACTCGGCTATCCCAGCGAACAATGGACAACAGAAGAGGATTTCTGGCAAAACCACATCCATCCCGATGATAGAGAAACAGCGATACAGTTCTGCGCCCAAGCAACAAAGGAGAATCACAATCACGATTTTGAGTATCGTTTTCTCAAAGCCGATGGATCTACGGCGTGGCTACGCGATATTGTCACGGTCATTTCCGAAGCGGGCAAGCCTATTTTGCTCAAAGGCGTGATGATTGACATTACCGAGCAAAAACAAGCGCAATTACAGTTGCAAGAGCAGGAGCGCTTTATTTCTGGGCTGCTTGGTACCATGCCGGGTGCGGTCTATGTGGTTGACATTCTAGAAATGCGTAACACGTTTACTACCGACACAAACGCTCAACTCACAGGGTATATGCCGGAAGAAATACAGGCAATGGGCGAATCGTACTTCACCGAATGTTTCCATCCTGACGATTTTGCGAATGCCCTGCAACAAGCGGAAGTTCTGGCAAAGAGTCCCGATGGAACCGTGATGGAGGTCGAATACCGCCATCGCCACAAAGACGGTCGCTGGCTTTGGCTCCTCAGCCGCGAAGTTGTTTTTGAACGGAATGCCCAGAACGACGTGACGAAGCGCTTGGGGATAGTGATGGACATCACAAACCGTAAAGATGCTGAACTTGCATCAGAGCAAGCCGCCAAGCAATTTCAATTTCTTCTGGACACAGCACCATTCTTTATTGCCGTCACAACGATTCGTGATGGGAAGCCCCTGTTGAATAACGCTAAAATGCGCGAGTTTGTGGGTATTTCCGATAATACCGCCGAACAGCCGCGCAGCCTTGATTATTACGCCAATCCAAACGACCGCACGGAACTATTGGCATTACTTCAGAAACAGGGAATCGTGGAAAATCACGAGATCCAACTAAAAAAAATGAACGGCGAAACGTGGTGGGCGCAAATTTCCATGGTCCCCATTAACTTCGAGGGCGAGCAAGCGCTGTTTTCCGTCTTTAACGACATCACCGAAAAGAAACATACTACCGAAGCACTACGACAGAGCGAAGCAAATCTCAAAGCCATTTTCAATGCTTCGGTGCAGGTACATTTCCTCATTGATACGGATTTTCGGATTCTTGCCATGAATACTCTCGCGCAGACCTCAGTGCAGAAAGCATTCGGAAGAGATATTGCGCTGGGCGACGATCTGCGTGATTATTCACTACCTGCTAGCAGAGAGCGCTTTGAAACAAATGTGCGGCGAGCATTCAAGGGCGAAATTGTCTGGTATGAAAATTCCATTGAACTGCCTACTATGGGAACATTGTGGTATGAGTTTCAATATGTACCAGTAATGGACGAAAACGGCGTGATTACGAGTGTTTCCTTTAGCACCCTCGACACAACTGAGCGTAAAAGAATGACACAGCAGCTCACCGACTACAGCCAGCGCCTCCAACACATCATTGACGCGATGATGGACGGTTTGGTGCTGTGGGACGAGCAGCAGCGCATCGTTCTGGTGAATCCGGCAATCGAAGCAATGTTTGGCTATACCGCCGAGCAGTTTATCGGTAAGAATGTTGCCGATGTGATACCACACGAGTTGAATGCTCATGCTATGGCGATTATGGCGGAATTTCAGGCGCAACAAAGCCATCAAAAGAGAGTCCGCGACGCCGTCGGGGTCAGTGCTGACGGTATAGAATTTCCGCTTGATGTCGCAATTACCTCGTTCTCCGTCAATGGGGCGTGGATGACGCTGGCAATCGTGCGCGACGTTTCCGAGCAGCAGCAAGCACACGAAGAGATT
>JAAFHM010000676.1 GCA_013298375.1 Ignavibacteria bacterium
CCGGATTCTTTGCGAGAATTATCGTAGAGTGCCAGCAATTCCTCGCTTTCCAAGCCGCATTGCCGCAAGACTTCTTGAGGAATAAAGACCCGTCCGATAGGCAAATCCCGCGAAAAATCTTGCCAAAAATTTGCCAACTGCAAGCCCGTACAAACCGCATCCGACAGCACCGCCCGTTCAGGCGTGTATAAATCAAAGAGCCGCAAGACCAATTCGCCGACGGGATTTGCCGAATGAGCGCAATAATATTCTAAATCTTGGAACGTTTCAGCTTGGCGAAAGGCAGTGTCCATGCGGAAGGCGGCAAGGAGTTTTTGAAATGGCAGCACAGGCAGGGATTTCGCCGTGATGGTTTCGTGAAGTGCTTGGAAAATAGGATTGCCGCGTGTTTCGAGAGGATTGAGCAAAAACTGCTCCAATGCTTCCAGAGCGGCAAATTTTTTCGCTTCGTCGTTTGGGGCAAGTTCATCGGCAACGTCGTCGGCAAGCCGCGAAAAGGCATAAATGCTGTAAAAATGTGGCTGCAAATGGCTCGGAATCAGTAACGAACCAACGGGAAAATTTTCGTAATGTCCAAGCGCTAGTCGCCGACAAAATGCCTGACTCTCTGCCAGCGAAGCAGCAGTAAAGCGCCCACCGGAAGGGGTAGTGAGTTCGAGAAGTTCTTGGGTGGAAAATTTCATGCGGTTTCTTGAGCAACTGCTTGGCTAATTCTGCATCTCTGCGTAGATTGGTGATTGATGCGCCTTTGTGCGCACACACGTACCCTGTAATCTACGTTATCCCGATGAAAACACCAACGCTAAAACTCTCTGGATTCAAGCCGACAACGGGCAAGCCCGGTAAGCCGGGGTTGACAGCGAATCAAATCAAGGTTCTGCTGATTACTATCGGCATCCTGATTAGCGCAACCGTGCTGCTCTACACGCAATATCTCGTTTCACAACTGCGGGCAAAGGAAGAAAGTGTCGTGAAATTTTACGCTAATGTCATACAGCATTATGCAGAAAAGGGAATGGACGACAATGAAAAAGACGACAAGGTCGATTACACCTACTATCTCGAAGGTATCACGCCAACGATTAATTTTCCGGTTGTACTAGCCAGTGCCGATGATGAGCCATCGAAGCCCTATTTACAATCGTCGTTAAACGTGCTGGATTCTGCTGTTGCCGTGCAGATGACCGAAGAGCAGCAACGGCAAATGCTCAAACGCACGATAACTGAGATGGGTGAAGTCTATAAACCGCTTGAAATCAAGTTGGGGCAGATGGTGATTCAAAAAGTCTATTACGCCAATTCCAATCTTGTACGGAATTTGATGCTATTTCCGTATATCGAAATTTTGGTGGTAGCGGGCTTCATTTTTCTAGGCTATATCGCTTTCAATTATGTGAGAACGGCGGAGCAGTCGAATGTCTGGGTCGGATTGGCAAAAGAAGCCGCTCACCAGCTTGGAACGCCACTTTCCAGCCTTTTGGCATGGCTGGAAATTACCAAAATGGATGCCGAGAATCCCGAACAAGTCCGCGAAATTGTTGCCCAAATGGAACAAGATGTTGACCGATTGAGCAAGATTTCCCAGCGTTTTTCCAAGATTGGGTCGTTGCCAGAGATGAAAGAAGAGAATATTTCTGCCATTATTGCAAATGTAATTATTTATTTTGAACATCGCCTACCACACCTCGGTAAACGTGTCAAAATCAAGAAAAGTATCCAAGACAATATCACACTCCGCATCAATGCTGAACTTTTTGAATGGGTGATAGAAAATCTCGTTAAAAATGCTGCCGAAGCGATGGAATCAGGCGGTGGCATCATTGATATTCTCTTGGAGCAGCGCGGCGCAAAGACCGTGATTCTCGTCTGCGACAATGGTAAGGGCATGACTCCCAAAATTCGCCGCGAGGTCTTCAAGCCGGGCTTCAGCACGAAAAAACGTGGCTGGGGCTTGGGTTTGAGCCTTTGTAAGCGGATTATTGAGGATTATCATGGGGGGAAAATCGGAATAAAAGACACCGCACCTGGCAAAGGAACTGTCTTTGCCATAGAATTGCCAAACTTGAAAAAAGACACCAAAGATCGCCCCTCTGCTGTGAAAAACCTCCCTCAAAATTTGCCTGTTTGAAGCGGTCTCCTCTTATTCTGCGACAGCCGACCGACGGATGTGCAAGCGTAGTAGTAGTGCGGCTCTCACGACATCAGTAATTATTTCTTTTGGAAAATATTGTTGTTTCGTTTATTTTTGAATGAATAGTCATTCAACAAAAAAAACAACAATCAAATTATGCCACGCACAAAAGAGCAGTTCCACGCTATGCAGGAAGAAAGCCGCGCAGAGATAGTGCAAGCCGCCCTTGAGCTTTTTGCCGAAAAAGGGTTTGATGGTGCGTCTGTGAGCGCAATTGCGAAGCGGGCAGGAATTTCTCAGGGTTTGATGTACAACTACTTTGCCAGCAAAGATGAATTGTTGTTAGCAATTTTTGAAAAAGGCTGGGCGGATGTGCA
>JAAFHM010000399.1 GCA_013298375.1 Ignavibacteria bacterium
TATTGTCGGCATATACCAACAACTGATGACGATGGTGAACAAACAACATACGTGCAGGGATGCTCGAACTCGTTTTCTCTCCATAATGGCTCGTGATTTATTCGTTTTTCATTGCATTGACAATAGCAGATTGTATGCGAGTACGTGCTTCTTCTGATAAGGTTTCATCGGGAAATACCGCCTCGTTTGTCCATGATTCTTGGACAAGCGATTGCAATGCGTGAATCTGAATGTTGAATATCCGACATGAGGTACAAATAGCAAAATGGAGATGCAAACGCCAACGCTCACGAAAACTAAGCCGCTTTACCATCGCTTTCGAGGCAAGAAATGTTATTTCCGAACAGGGCGGAGAGATGCGAAGTATAACAATCCGCAGAAAAGTTGGAATTTTCATGGTCGAGGTTCCCTTCTCAATAGTACCATCAATGTAAAGTAAGCATTGGCTATGAGAGACGTTTAAAAATAAGTGATACAACTTCATCACTAAAGTCAGCATCTATGCGGCTTCTGAAATTCATCCCTTATCCATCATATTTCATCTCTTCTTTGTTCTTTCCTTGAAGGGTAGTCGCAGGGCAGATGTATTCCTTACAACGCGGATTCTATTATTCAGCATTGAACTTTTCTGCATGATGTTTCCAATGCTCATTCGCCTCAGCAATATACTCCGCCTTTTTTTGTAGCCATTCTTGCAAAACTTCCTCATTGTAAGAAAAAAACAATTCATCATCGACAATACTCCAATTCTGAGGATTCCCATTTCCCAAGAGATTGCGACTCATCCCAAAAGCACAGTAACCACGATACTTCGGAGCGAATCGTTCAGGGTTTTCCAAAAACAATTCCTTGTGATATTCATTGTGGAATCGCCAAATTTTTCCATCCCACTCTGAAGAAATTTCAGCTTTTCCAAGCATTGGCTTCTGAGCAAGAAAATATCCAACGGCATCAAAACCCTCAATCGCCAGTGGCAAGGTATTTTGGGAGGTGGCTGATTGGGCTTTTGCGACAGAATTGTTCTCAACGACTTCAAGATATTGTTTGGGGTGAGAAAGAGGAAATTCAACAATGAATGTTGAGCCTTGACCATATTGACTTTCGCACCAAACCTTTCCGCGCATGGACGTTACAAGTTTTTTGACGATAGCAAGTCCCAAGCCTGTCGAGTGTTCTCCCCCGGTTGGTCTCGACGATAATTGAGCAAACTTTGTGAAGAGTTTATCAAATTCTTCCGGTTTAATGCCTGCTCCTTGATCCTGAAATTCTATTCGCAAAATCTGATTCCTGCGGTCAGAAGCCAAATTGATGGTAATAGTCGTATTTCGCGGAGAGTATTTGACTGAGTTTGACAAAAGGTTGTCAATAACTTCTAAAAAGGCACACCTATCAACAAAAACAAATGCTTCATCAGTATCCATATTCAGACGACACGTAATGCCTTTTGCCACAGATTGATTCGTGTATTCTTGAACCGAAAGCGCCAGTAAATTTGGGGTATTGATATGGTCAAATGCTAAGTCTAACACTCCGGACTCCAGAGCGCCGAGGCTGAGTACCCTTGAAATGAGTATATTCATTCTATTGGCATTTGTTTGAATTGCATTCGTATTTCTGGTAAACTCTGTCAGTGTCATTCTTTTCCAATATTTCTCCAAAAATGACCCTGCAAGCATGATACTTGAAAGAGGGTTTTTAAGGTCATGAACGAGCATTTGTAGCCAGTCATTTTTTTCATTGTGCAGATTGAGTAAATACGCATTGCGTTCTTGGAGTTCTTTCTCACGGCGCTCGAATTCTCTTGTACGTCGGCGGACTTGCTGCTCAATAATTGCTTGTATCTGAGGAGATAGCACTGCTTCTGAGGCTGCGAAAGCTAATAATGGTGTCATGGTGATAAGGAGAAAAATGGTCACAAAAATTTGATAATGCGCTGTTTCCCGCTTTGTGCGCTTAACAACACTGCACTGTTCATTGGACGGGCATTAAAGGCGAATGCTGTTTTGCAGCGTTGGTAATGCCGCAAAGCTATTGGTATCAGAACTCGTCGTGCGTATAAAAGCTGTTGCTTCGGCGGTACATAAAAGACTTGCGCCGAGCAGAACAATATCTTTGAGTAAAAAACCATCAGGAATCACTATGCCGTCATGAAGAGAGAATGCGCCTGGTGTTGTCGCAAGAAAACTTAATGTGCAGAGGAAAATGCCTACGCCCAAAATACCGCCGATTTGTGCCAGCCGTTGGAAAGTATGTTCGGGGATGAGAACGCAGAGAAGAAGCAATGCGGTAATAATTTCAATAGTGCCTATAAAATTCGATGTTGCTTGGACACCGAATGTTGGTGTCATCCACGACATAAAGGGACTATGATTGATGAGTGACTGAATTGCCTTTGCTTCAGTGGGAGTGAACTTAAAAATTCCTATCCAAAGAAGTATGATAGCAGTGCCGATGATGCTAGTAAGTGCGGCGGTGCGGTGGAGTTTCATGGCTTTATCCTTAAAGAAAAATAGATGAGAGTGAATTGGTCGTTGGTATGAAAACGTTTTTTCATCAAACGAACAATGGCAATCTATCACTTTTCAGAAGGCGCGTGCTGACGGATACTTCCCGACTTCTGTGTTATTTTTCCTGTTGAGGAAAAATTATTCAGGAAGGTGAATGATGGAGAGGTGAGATTTTATGAGGACTCAATATCCCGAAGGGGTGATGGACTTTGAGAAAACTTGTGGGTGATGCGGAAATCCGAAGGAGAAATATTATTGTGTTTCCGAAAAAAATTGCTGAAATGTGTGTGTTCTTCAAACCCAAGTTCGTAGCCAATTTCTTTAACAGATTTTTCTGTATAAATCAGCAGGCGCCTTGCTTCGAGGTCTATGCGATCATGAATTACTTCCAATGGAGTTTTTGCATTATAGAGAGCGAAAAAGTTTGACAATGTTTTCGGTGATTTATTAAGCATTGCAGCATACGCCGCAACGGTATGTTGCTTTCTGAAATGCTGTTCAACCAAAACGTTGAATTGACGAACAAGATCTAAGTCGTTTCCAACAAGGGATTTATCGGCGATGTATTGGCGCTTTGCCAAACGAGTTAATAAAATAATCAACCTTTTGAGCAGCACCCTCAACATCTCACCTTGGATGGTGTCGTGATTGTGAAACTCATCCTTAAAGACTTGAAATAATAAGTTGAAGGTATGCTGTTCATCATTACTCGTGTGCAGAAGCATTACTTGCGAAGCGCCGTAAAATAACAGCCCGATGCAAGAAACTTCGTGGTCGTGATCGCTGATGCAATAAAAGTTTCGATTATACCGCCAAATGATGACGTACTCTGATTTCTCAAGTGAGAAGGAGTTAAAAACACCTAATGCAACGAGCATTTGTTCTGCAAAATGGTATTGAACTCCATCAACAGTTAATACTTGTGCTTCACCACGATTCCACAAAATAGCGTACTGCGCTTTTGTTTCATTGCGTTTGTAGGCTTGCCTTGTTTGCTCCGGCTCATTGATGCAAAGTTCTAACAAGCCTTCTGTTGTGGGGTCATTGTACCGCAGTATCATAGAGGTCTTGGAAAATATGTATTGCGATTGAAGAATGTCAGACAGGTTCGTGCCAATATCTTTAGCGCTCGGCAGCAAACCAGCGCACTTCTAAGCAGCGCCGGAGGTGCATCCGCGCACGGTGCAGCATCACCCAAAGATTTGATTCGCTGATTTCGAGCGCCGTACAGATTTCGGAACATTCGGTATCATCAATTTCTTTCATTGAAAATGCGAGCGCAATCCGATCAGGAAGTTTGCTGAAGCATGAACGAAACACCCGTTGAAAGTCGGCACGCTCTACTATCGCAAGAGGGGTTTCCCCCCAATGTGTCGGTTTGTACTCTGCTTTCCAATGTCCTCCCCATTCGTCGGACTCTTCGGCGAACATTCCCTCTTTCTCGAAAGGTAGTATTGTCTCACTTTCTGGCACTTCTTGTGAACGTTTGCGAAAAATATCAATGATTTTGTGCTTCAAAATTCCAACAAGCCATGTTTTTTCACTACTTCTTCCAGAATAACTGTTTTGAGCTTTTAACGCCGCCAAAAACGTCTCTTGAACGGCATCCTGGGCAAGTGCAACATCTCGAAGGCGCATAAGGGCATATTTGTACAAATAATTTCCGTAGAGTTGTACCCACTCATTTGGAGAAGAAAGGATAAAAGAGCTGTTACTAGGCAATGGCATGGGCTGTTTGCGGTGAAGTTTCTGTGTCATACATGATGTGGTGAATGAAGTGAATACACTTGTCGCACTAAAATACGGAATTTCACTTCTTGGATTGTGGTAATAATTTATCCCTCTTGAATTCAACTTACAAGTGCGAAAGTTGTAAGTTCATGGAAAAGAATATCTCTGCTGGCGTTCGGAAGCCGAGAACCTTTCGAGGTCGATTGTTTAATTTGTCCATAATTTTTTGGCAATCCTCTTGCGTGAGTAGCTCAAAGCCCATGGACTTGGGCAAGTACTGTCGAATCAAGCCGTTGGTATTCTCGTTGGTTCCTCGTTCCCACGAGTGATAGGGATGAGCAAAGAAAAACGCCGCTTCCAAGCACTCGGCAATGCGGGCAAACGCGGCAAACTCTTTGCCGTTATCGCCAGTGATGCTCTTGACCGTATCGCTGAAGGGCGTAAGAATCTCCATAGCTTTCTCGGCACACGGTTCGGCGTGTTTGCCAACGAGTTTACCAAT
>JAAFHM010000233.1 GCA_013298375.1 Ignavibacteria bacterium
ATTGAATTGGCAAAAATTCTGCTCCGCAAACCCGATTATATCTTGCTCGACGAGCCGACGAACCACCTTGATATTGAGTCACTCACGTGGTTGGAAGACTTTTTGAAAAACTACGATGGCGCTGTGGTGATGATCTCCCACGACCGCTCGTTTTTGGACGCTATCACCACCAGAACGCTTGAAATCTCGCTTGCAAAGGTGCATGATTACCCCGCCGCCTACACGCGCTATGTGCAGATGCGGGCTGAACGCCGCGAACAACAGATGTCCGCCTACAAAAACCAGCAAAAACAAATCGCTGATACAGAAAAATTTATTGAGCGCTTCCGCTACAAAGCCACCAAAGCCGTGCAGGTGCAATCACGCATCAAACAGCTTGACAAAGTAGAGCGCATCGAAATCGAAGAGGAAGATACGGCTTCGGTACATTTCCGCTTTCCTGAAGCACCACGTTCCGGGCGCATGGTCTTTGAGGCGGAAGGCGTTGTGAAAAGTTTTGGCGAAAAGACCGTTTTGCGCGGTATTGACTTTGCCGTCGAGCGCGGCGAAAAAATTGCCTTTGTGGGCAAAAATGGCGAAGGAAAAACGACATTCTCCAAAATGCTCATTGGGCAGGATGACGCGAGTGCAGGCACAATCACGCTCGGACACAACGTCAGCATCGGCTATTATGCCCAACATCAGGCAGAAATGCTTGACCCCAACGCAACCGTTCTGGACATCATTGACCGCGCCGCCACAGGCGAGATGCGCACGAAAATACGCGATTTGCTGGGAGCGTTTTTGTTTAGTGGCGATGCGGTCTATAAAAAAGTCCGTGTGCTGTCGGGCGGCGAAAAATCACGCCTTGCGATGGCAAAACTCCTCTTGGAACCCGTCAATGCTCTCGTTCTGGACGAGCCAACGAACCACTTGGATATGCGCTCCAAAGACGTGCTGAAACAAGCGCTGATGGACTACGACGGTGTGCTGATTGTGGTCTCGCACGACCGTGATTTCTTGCAAGGACTCACAACCAAAGTCGTGGAATTTCGCGGCGGCAACATCAAAGCCTTCGCGGGAGACATCTACGAGTTTTTGCGTTTGAAAAATATGGATACGCTCCGAGAACTCGAAGCCACGAAAAAAATATCAGCCGACGAAAAACGAGCAGCAAGCGCAGAAGAAAACCAAGCATCAAAACCATCCAACCAATCAACGCCCACGGTTGCGGCGGCTTCCAATGCCGCCCACCCAGCCCAAGCAATGCCAACGGCGATAGCCAGCACCACACCGACACCCACGCTCGACCGCGAAGAGCGCAAGCGGCTTCAACGCGAGGAGCGCAAAATAGCGAAGCAGATTGAGGATTGCGAGGCGAGAATAAGCGCCTTGGAAGCGGAAATTGCCGCAACCGAAGCAGCAATGCAGTCTCCGGACTTTTACGCAGCCGCCAATGTTCAAGCGACGTTGACGGCGCACGACGCAAAACGCAAGGAATTGGATGCGAAAGTTGAGGAATGGAGCGCACTGTCGGCGGAGCGGGAAGAATTGATAAAACTTGGTGTTTAATGGAATTTTTACCTGCGTTGTCGTAGCAAACCGTCAGCAATGTTATCAGTTTTTTAACCATTGTTACCACCTGACAATATGACCTATACTATTTCTCTGGAAGAGGCACAAACCCAGTACGTCGCGCTCATCGAACAAGCCGCCAACGGCGATGAAATCGTGCTTCTACGCGGAACAACACCGATTGCACGAATAGTACCGCCCGCGCCAACAGCACCGAAAACAGCCAAACGCCGTTTGTACTTTGGTATGGGTAAAGGCAGCATACTGTCTATGGCGGACGATTTCGACGCACCTTTAGAAGACTTTCGGGAGTATATGTAATGCGCATACTGCTTGATACGCACACGTTTTTATGGCTTGTCGAGGGCGATAGTGTTCAACTCAGTGAGCGCGTCCAACAACTCGTACAGGATGAGGGAACTGTCGCCATTTTGAGTATTGCAAGCCTTTGGGAACTTGCCATCAAAAGCAGCATCGGAAAATTGGCGCTTTCGTTGCCCTTTGCTGAGTACGTCCAACGCTACATCCTTGATGCTGAAACGGAAATATTACCGATACTTACGGCTCACACTGTTGCTGTTTCGCGGCTCTCGTTTCACCACCGCGACCCGTTTGACCGCGTTTTGATTGCCCAAAGTCTCGTTGAAAACATACCGATAATAAGCCGCGATGAAGTATTTGATGATTATGCGGTGCAGCGTGTCTGGTGATAATCGTCACCCGCATAAAACCTGCGTTCGCAGCAATGGTTGTTTATAGCATAGACGATGTGTGCATAGACCGAACTTCCCAGCAAGAAAGCGGTTTTCGCGGTATTGAGTATTTACTTTTTCATCTGATTTTCCATAGTTTTACCGCATGAAACAAGTATTCCGAGTTTTTATCACGAGAATTTTGCGAATGGCAATGACACCAAATATTGATGAAACCATTGACGAAATACGCGCAATCCGCACGGCTATTTCCTCGAAATTCAGTAACGACGTGCGCCAACTTGCTTCGTATTATCAACAACTTGAACAGCGCTCTGCATCTGTGGTTGGCTCTGACCATGAAGTTTTTGCCGAAGAAAATCAGACTCGGCTTGCTGAGGCATAGCGGTATATTTTCCAAGCACGTCTTTAGCACACTCACAACAGCCGTGAGCGCACCCCCGCTCACACGATAAACGCTACCCTTCACCCCCATTTTCCCATCCTATTCCACGACCGTTATGATGTGCCGCGCCCTTGTTCTTGCGCTCTTTTGTGTTGGTGTTTTTTGTGCCAGTGCGTTTGCTCAGAAGCCGGAATTGGTGGTGCAGACGGGGCATACGGGAATCTATATTCCCCACCTTGCTTTTAGTCCTGATGGGAAGATGCTTGCGAGTGCAGGTCTTTTAGATCCGAATGTCAAAATTTGGCACACCGAAACAGGCAAAGAAATAATATCTTTGCGAGCCTCTAAATCTCCCCTCGCCCATTACAACGCCTTTCTTTGGAAGCAAAATATTTTACATATTTCTGTCATTGATGGTAGTAGCGGTACAAATGTTCAATACGACGTTGGCTCAAAAAAACCGTACTTTCTATGCCATCCAAGTACAAAACTTTTTTACGCTTTGGTTCATATTCTTTTGATGGCTCCTTAATCTGCCATGCCTCAGACTCAACAAATGAGCAGCAGAAAGATTCTATTTTCATCAAAAAGGATTCGGTCAAAATAGTAGAAGTAAACTCAGGTGAAATCAAAGCGATACTTCCTTTGAGTGGAGAAACTCGCGGTGTTTTTAGCCCTGATGGGAAACTTTTAGCAACAAGTGATAATCAAAAATGTATTTCACTTTGGAATGCGCAAACCTTTGAATTTCTACGCTCCTTACCCATTCAAGCACGGAAAATATCGGCAATCGAATTTAGTCTTGATGGGCAAAAAATGGCGTACTGCCTTAATGATACAACAATTCAGTTATTTGATATAGCCTCAAATCGCATTGTTGCAAGTATGAACGGACACACTAAAGAAGTTAATCGCATAATCTTCAGTCCATCCGGGCAAAAAATTTATAGTGCATCGGATGACAGCACTGTGAAAGTTTGGGATGTAAATCGTGGTGAACTCATACGGACATTTGGGAAATTTCCTGCGACGACGGCTTCTATCGCAATTAGCCCCAATGGTCTGACACTTGCCATGACGACATATCCTTCGCGGCGAATGATCTATCTGCTTGACGCTGAAAATGGAAAAGTTCTCCACAAACTACGAGGCGGAGTAGAAGGCGCTATTGGCGAGCTGAGTTTTGATGAGAAGTATCGCAATTTTATTAGTGTAAGGAAAGACGTGGGTATTTTCGACGCTGACGATGCCGTGCCTGAACAGATTCATCGTTGGGATTTTTCAGCCGTTGCTGAATCTGCTATACCTGTGCGCAAAAAATTTATTGATAGTGAAACAGAACTTTACCGCACTGCAAATGATTCGTTGTTTGCGTGTGAGTATCTGGACACATTAGCTTGCTTCTGGAATATGGGAAGCGGAAAGGCTTTGCGGACGATTGCTTTGCCTCCAAATGTAGATAATATCTACTCCGCAGCGATTAGCAAAGACAAAAAAACAGGAATCATTACGTCAATGATAGCCAAGAGAACAGCTGTGCGCTGCTACGATTTGAATACTGGGAACTTGAAATGGCTTGATACTTCGTTCAATCTCATACGAGGGCGCAATAAAAATTCAATAATCTTTAGCCCAAATGATTCTGTTATTTTTGCTCTTCGTTTTGACAGGACTTCAGGAAAAAGGACAGAGTATGTTGTTGGTTACCACGCTTCAACGGGCAAGATACTTTTTAATATTCCCGCAGGTAGCCCATATTTCCTTGATAGTAGTAGATTCTCTTGGGCAAAAAGCAAAGGCACGGTGTTCAATCTTCAAACACTTAAAAAAGAGCAATTTCCTTTTACCATCTCAAAAGAAATGGAAATTTTGGGGGTTGAAAATGATGTGATAAAAGCGAAAAAGCCGAATGGAGATACAGCGGTCTTTCACATTCCCACACAAAAATTCTTACCAAACCGATTTGCAAAAGAATGGTTTACTATCACGCAAGATGCCAAGTTTGCGTTTAGGGCGGAAGTCTCTTCTACGCTTGTCATTGACGCACAAAACGGGCGCGACCTCGCCAATCTCTATACCCTCGACTCCACCAACTGGGCAGTAACCACCCCCGACGGGCGTTTCGACGGCTCAGAAGGCGGCTTGCGCTATTTACACTTTGTCGTCGGCAATGAACCCATCGAACTCGAACAGCTCAAAGAGCGCTATTACGAACCCGGCTTGCTCTCAAAACTCATGGGCTACAACAACGAGCCACTGCGAGAAATAGAGCGCTTTGAAGCCGTCAAGTTGTACCCCCGCGTCATTGTTCAACCCGCCAAAGCAGAACCCAAACCTTCACCCAAAACCAACGCCAAAACCACAAAAGCAAGCCCTCGCGGTGCCGAGCGCACAGATGCTGCACCAAACAGCAGCGCTTCCAACCTCACTTTTGCGATTACCCTGCAAAACCAAGGCGGCGGAATCGGGCGCGTCCCCGTTTGGCTCAACGGCAAAGAACTCACGGGCGATGCCCGTCCCAAAGGTGCATCCGCCACAGCACCGGAAATCACCGTTTCGCTCAGTTTGGAAGGAAATCGTTTGCTACTGCCCGGCACGGCAAATACCCTGACGGTGCGGGCATTCAACGGCGAAAACGCCGTTCTGAGCCGCAGCACAACGATTGATTTCCAAGCCCCCGGAGAGCGCTGGCAAGGTGCACCACACCTCTACGCAGTGATTGCAGGAACGTCCGATTATCAAGGCGATGAACTCGATTTGCCCTTTGCCTCCAACGATGCCGACCAGATAGCAAAAGCCGTGCAGATAGCATCGGAGCGGCTTTTGGGAGCGGACAAGGTGCATATCACTCTTTTGACCGCAAAAAACGATTCAACACAAAGCAAAACCCGAACAACCAAAAGCAATCTCGTCAATGCCCTGAAAGCCGTTCAGCAAAAGGCAACGGCAAACGATATTTTGTTCGTGTACCTGACGGGACACGGCATAAATTGGGGCGGTCAGGACGGCGATTGGTATTATCTCACCTGCGACGCACGTCTGGGCGATGACGAAAAATTTGCCGATGCTGCCTTGCGAGCAGGCGTAACGCTTTCCAGCCACGAAATAACCGACCTCATGCGCTCCATCCCCGCCCGCAAGCAAACGCTGGCGTTGGACGCTTGCGCGTCGGGGAAGGCAGTCGAAAACCTCCTCGCCTCGCGCGACGTGCCGTCAAGCCAACTTCGCGCCATGATGCGGATGAAAGACCGTGCGGGACTGCACGTGATTTCGGGCTGCGCCTCCAACGCGGTGAGCTACGAAGCAAGTCGCTACGGACAAGGCTTGCTGACGTACAGTCTGCTTATGGGCATAAAAGGCGGTGCGCTCAGGGACAACCAATTTGTGGATGTAAAGCAGTTATTTGAGTTTGCCGCCGACCGCGTACCGGAACTGGCGCGGGATATAGGGCGCGTTCAGAAGCCGCAAGTTTGCTCACCATTTGGAGGCGGGAGTTTTGATATTGGCTTGATTACCGCATCGGAAGCCGCTTCCATCCCTTTAGCAGACGCAAAGCCACTCTTTGTGCGGGCAAATTTCCAAGACGAGCGCAAAATGTACGACCAACTCAATCTTGGGAAAATCGTCAACGAATCCTTGCGCGGCGTGACCTATCGCGCTGCCACGAATCCTTTCGAGGCATGGTTGGTGTATTTGGATGTGCCGGAGTTCCCCAATTCCTATTCGCTCAATGGACGCTACACCATCAAAGGCGATGAAATCACGGTTTCGGCAGTGCTGCGGCGCGGCGACGAAGAAGGCACGGTCTTTACGGTGAAAGGCGCGGCGGCGAAGGTGAAAGAACTCGCACAAACGCTCGTCAGCGAGACGAAAAAACGGATGAAATAAGGACAGATTAGCCATTCACTTGCATTCGCCTATTCTCACGGTCTCATTTCACACAAACGCCCTACAAACCAAGGCTTGTAGGGCGCTTGGCGAACAAGCATCACCATTACTTCTTACGCGGAAGCCCCACAAACAAGACCAAGCCTAAGACAGCAACCACGCTATTCACCAGCCCCAGCCCTACCGCCGCGCCATCCCGCACGTCCTTTCCAAGCGGCTTCAAAAACTCTAATTTGTGAATGTAGGCAAAAACAAAACCCTCCGCACGGTCGCTTTCCTCTACCGTTGCCGCCAGCGTACCGCTTTGCGTCTCGATGTATAAGGCAGTTTTTTTCTCCGAAGCAATATTGATGCGCTGCACAGGCAATCGTTTGTTGATAAAACCATACTCCCCTTTGAACTCCGTGATGAGTGATTCTTGGACAATTTGGCTCGTTGAAATCCCTGCAAGGCTCACTGCTACGTGCTTTGCGTATTGCACGTCGCCTCTGGGAAGCGGCTTCCCTGTTTCGGCGTTGAAATACGTTGCAGCCTTGACGGATTCAGGCTTTTTACCGTTTTTATCAGACGCAACGCTTTGCATCGGAGCGCAACAATCATCCGCCGCGTCAAGTTTCACGCTGTGCGAAAAGCGATAGAACACAGTTGGTACGCCACCAACAGGCATTTTCACGGCAGAAACATCAAACATTGGCGGCGCGACAAAGGCAGCTTCTTTTGCGCCAAAATTCAGTTCTTCCGCCTTGAAGATAGCTTGCAAAGCGGGCTGCCCGGCTTCATCCCGCAAACGCTCTTTGTGCAGCGCGTGATACATCCCGCTTGAGGCAAAGGTCAGCGTGGAAAGGGAAACGGCAATGCCGATGCTGCGGTGATATTTCCGCAAGCC
>JAAFHM010000162.1 GCA_013298375.1 Ignavibacteria bacterium
TTCCGGCAATCAAAGCACCAGCGGAGTGCTTTGCATAAATTTTTTGCATTAAGGCGCTTTTTTGAAATACTTCCACAAGTTTGACTTGGTCGCCACCAGTAAAGAAAAACGCATCGCACTCGTCCACCATTGCGTGGTATTGCGGTGTATCGGCATCGCCGACATATCGGGCGGCAATAACGTGTGTTTTGGGAATCCCCATTTTGGTAAAAATTGCCGCGTATTCGTCGCCAAGTTCTTTTCCGTAGGTGCTGGCGGTTGGAATAATGCCGATGCACGTGGCATGACTATTTTCTGCAACATATTGCAGCACCAATTTTTTCTTCATTTTATCCTCGTTCCCTCCGATAATGACGAGTAATCCTTTCGTAGAAGTCCATTCCATGCGGTTCATAGCCTTTCTTCGTTGTGAAACAAGTTGCTGTTTGCCAGCACAGCATTCTTTCATACAGCCCGAAGAGCAGTGCAGAAAAAGTGCTGTTTGAGTAGTAATACATAATTACGCTCACAGCGAAAATACAATTTTTTTGCAAAATATACAACTTTTTGGCAATTTTATTGCAAATTTTATCAAAAAAGTCGGGAAATATTCATTTTATTTTCGTGCTATTTTGTTGCGGATTGTCGAATGGGGTTGTAACTTTGCGTTGCTTTATGCATAAGCGCTCGGTACAAAGTATAACGCCCCAAAGCCATAGCGCTAAAATTACCCGAATATTTTTTGCTTATCTCATTCTTCATTCCATGTTACACCCATCCACGCACCGCATCGGCAAAGCACTTCTCAGTGTTTCCGACAAAACAGGTCTTATTGCTTTTGCCCGCAAGCTCGTTGAGCGCGATATTCAGATTATCTCTACCGGCGGAACAGCGCTTGCGCTGAAGGAAGCAGGTATTCCCGTTGTGAGCATTGCCGAAGTGACAGGGTTCGATGAAATTTTGGATGGTCGCGTTAAAACGCTGCATCCTTCTATTCATGCGGGTTTGCTGGCTGCGCTGGACAACCCCAAGCACGTGCATCAGTTGGAAGCGAATATGATTCAGTCCATTGACCTTGTGGTTGTGAATCTCTATCCTTTCGAGAAAACGCTGGAAAATCCGGCTTCTTCGCATGAGGACATTATCGAAAATATTGATATTGGCGGTCCGGCGATGATTCGGGCGTCCGCAAAAAATTATCGTTGGACGGCAGTTGTCACCAATCCAAACCGCTACGACGAGATTCTTGATGCGCTGCATCTCCACGCCGGAACATTGCCCGAAGAACTCCGCTTGGAACTTGCGTTTGAAGCATTTACGCATACGGCGCATTATGACGGGATGATTTCCCAGTATTTTTCCCGCAAAAGCTCATCAAACCACGCTGCAACGGATATTTCTCCTGCGCCCCTGCCAAACGTTTTTCCGCTTGCTTTACGGAAAGACCAAGATTTGCGATACGGCGAAAACCCGCATCAAATTGCAGCTCTCTACCAGCAATCCGGCAATGACGCATCGTATCACCGTATTTTTCAATACCTGCACGGCAAAGAACTTTCGTACAACAATCTTCTCGACATGGACGCAGCAGCAAAGTTGGCGTTGGAGTTTTCGGTGATGGAAAATGATGAAACGGTTGTTATTATCAAACACACCAATCCATGCGGTGTTGGGTCGGCAAGAACGCTGAAAGATGCGTATTTGAAGGCATATTCTTGTGATACCACATCCGCTTTCGGTGGTATTATCGCTTTTACGAGCAAACTTGACCTTGAAACCGCGAAAATCGTTGATGAAATTTTCACCGAAGTCCTGATTGCGCCGAGTTACGAGCCTGAGGCACTGGAACTGCTCCAACAAAAGAAAAATCGGCGCTTAATGACGGTTGATTATGCGCTACTCAAAGCCGCTCTACGCCTTGAGATAAAAGCAATCGCTGGCGGAGTATTGGTGCAAAGCGCAGACAATCTTCTTTGGAACGCGACAGAAATGGAAATCGTGACGAAGCGCACTCCCAGCAATGATGAGCGCCAAGCCCTCGAATATGCGTGGCGCATTGCAAAACACGTGAAATCGAATGCCATTGTCTATGCCGCTCCAGACCGCGCTTTAGCCATTGGCGCAGGGCAAATGTCGCGTGTGGACTCCGCCGCCATAGCAGCGCGTAAGGCGGAAGCAGCAGGAATCAGCCTTGCGGGTTCGGCAGTTGCTTCGGACGCATTTTTCCCCTTTGCCGACGGCTTGTTGGAAACGGTGAAGGCTGGCGCAACAGCCGTGATACAGCCGGGCGGTTCAGTGCGCGACGCAGAGGTTATTGCTGCCGCCGATGCGCACGGAATCACGATGGTTTGTACGGGAATGCGGCATTTCCGGCATTGAGTGAAAGTAGGCGCTGATGATTATCAGCTCGCTTGTACACAGCATTATGACAGCAATACAGCGATTGGAGACTTTTGGGGGCGGAAAAGAAAGAAAATGTTCTTGCGCAAAAAACATTCTCGTATATTGCCATTGCGCTTGACAATACGCCCTCGCACGATGTCTTTTCGCAGTCGCCTACTCTTAAAAACCGCACTCATGGCAAGTACTCCCCATTTAATACGACCATCCGACACCCAAGCACCTATCGTTGAGGTAGCTAGCAACTTCCCAACCTCAAATATTCCCGAGCAGAGTCTTGGCGGAACAACTACGACCGCAGCAGGGCAAAAATCTGTTCTTGTTGTTGACGACAATGAGGATAATCGCTATTTAGCGCTCCATTTTCTCAATAATCTTAAACTCGACGATGGTACGACAATCGTTGCCAGTGTTGCTGTTAATGGCATTGCAGCCGTTGAAGCCGCACAGCGTCAGCGATTCGACGTTATTTTGATGGACGTTCAGATGCCTTTTTTGGATGGTTTGGGCGCAACAGAACAAATACGGGCTTTTGAACGAGAACACGGGCTTCAGCGCACTCCTATCATTGCGGTCACAGCGCTCACCATGGAGAATTATCGGGAACTCTGCTTAGAGAAAGGTATGGATGATTATCTGTCCAAACCCGTCAAAAAGCAACAATTTCAGACTATGGTCAAACAATGGATTAATAAAAAGCCTCTCGTTCTCATCGCCGACGACAGCGAGGATTATCGCTGGCTTCTTCAGATGCAATTTGAAAAAACAAGGCAGTTTTCCTTGCTTTTCGCTACAACGGGTCAAGAAGTGCTGGCTGTGTGTCAAAATCACAGCGTTGAAGCTATCATTTTGGATATGCAAATGCCCAATCTTACCGGTTATGACGTTGCGCCTATCGTGCGCCAAATGGCTGCCTTCAAAGACATTCCAATTTGGGGACTGACTGCCCATGAAGACCCGTCGGAAATACAAAAAGTCTTGGCTGCCGGATGTGACCGATGCTTTACCAAAAGTGGCATTGGCGTTATTCGTCAAATTATTGCCGATTTGACACTTCAACTTCTGCCGCTTCAAACGCTATAATGCTGGACTTATGCAAGAGAATATTGTTCATATTTCATCCGATTTAGAGGCGCTTTTGCCGCGTTATCTCAAAAATCGGCAGACCGATTTGGAAACCCTTCAGGGCGCTTTCCAAGCGGGTAATCTTGAGCAAATTCGCTCTATCGGTCATACGCTCAAGGGTTCTGGCGCTTCCTTTGGGCTTGATGCTATCAGCGCCTTCGGGCGCTCGCTCGAAGAAGCGGCAATAGCACACGACGGCACACAACTACAAACAACACTTGATAATTTGGCGACGTTTTTAGCCACATTGAAAATTATTTTTGTTGAAGAAGAATCATAAAACCGTACCTCACTTCCAAGAACTCATGCCGCTATTGGCGGAATCGTCATTACCATCGACTATGCTTGCATCCAGCCCGTCAACATTGCCTTTGTTAGACCAAGTACAAAGAATTGTCGGCAATCGGCAAGGTATCCTTGACCGTTTTCGCCCCACGCCCACGTGCGCACTAGCGTATTATGAGGATAAAATGCGAGTTCGCGCAGCCTTAAGCCCGCTTGAGTTAGCGCTATTCGATTACTGCTTGCAAAAGGAAGGAAAAGAATTTGCCCTCAAAATTATTCTCCCATTAGCACAGTCCAATGCCGCGGAGGACGCGATGTCGGAAGCATTCAGTACGCTGCCGAGCAATCTTCGCAATGCCAGCGTTGTGTTTGTTTGCTATATTGCCCACATTCTTCAACAACAAAAACTTTTCGATGATCTGTGTATGTGCCTTGAGCCAGGTGCCGTCACAGCTCTTCGATATTTGTCCATTGAGGCGCGGTCGGCTCCGGTGGACGAAATGGAGAAACTCACGGGCGAAACAATCGTGACCTATAACAAACGAGGTCAGTACTTTCAGCCTACGCATAATATGCATTATGCCTTGTTCGTTTATGAAGGGACGATATATGATACAAAACTACGAACCTCGCGCTTCCGTCTCTACTTGCCTTCTGCTATGCGTACGTGCATTCGCAAACGATTTTTACAGGAAGCCGCCTCGTCACTGCCAAGCATTGATGCTCTTCCCGACGATACGGCTACCTTCCACTATAATGCCGAGGCGGTTATTCTTCAGAATGCCAGCATACTGTGGTCGTATATCACGCTTGGCAAAGTAGAAAACAAGCCGGGCAAAAAACGTAAACCAACCAAACCATCGTTACGGGAAATGAAGACGATGTGCGGGTTCCAAGAATTTTTCCCCGCCGACGCAAAAGAGATGGACACGCTGACGGCAGAAACGTTTGTGGAGTTCTTACGGGCTGTGCCGCAGACTATTGACACGACCTCGCCTCTTGAGCTTCTTCAAGCCTGGTTTGAAGCCTATCGCAAAGGAAAGTATCGCATCAAGGAAATGTTATTAGGGCATTTATACGATTTGAATGATAGACGAACATTGAAGGCGCATCAAGAGGAGATTATCACGCTGCTGAAACTCTTCCCGTCGCAGAAGTGGGTTCCGATCGAAAGCCTTGAATTTTACGGTAAAAATCACAGCGACGAATTAGATATTGCGACCAATGAAAGCCATGATTTTTATATTTTGCAACCGTCCGAGCATAATCCAAGTTCTCGCTACTATACGTCTCGGGGCATTCACCCCACACAATATAACGATGCTGTGATTACGCCAATGCTCAAAGGGATGATGTTCTTTTTTGCGGCATTCGGTATTGTGGAAATCACCTACGATATGCCCTTGAATATCCTGCTGCAACACGGCTCGAAACCCTATTTATCGGTGTACGATGGCTTAAAGGCAGTACGAATAACGCCACTCGGCGAGTTTATTCTTGGTACAAAAGCCGATTATACGCCGTCCGATGAGATAACACCACTTGTATCGCACAAGGTTAATTTTGATGAACAACGCCTTATCGCCAGTATTCACCCCGACGATAAAGTTCGCCAAATGGTGGTTTCGCGCTATATGAAGCCTCTGACGCTTGCCGCCAGCACCACGAGTCAGCCCGGAGCGGAATCAGCACCACGCCTTTACTACAAGATGAACTACGACGTATTTTTGACGGGCTGCTCTAAAAAACGCGAAATCGAGGACAAAATTCGTGATTTCCGCGCTCAAATGCTGGCAAACGACCAAGTGCTGCCGGAGCGATGGGAAGGCTTTTTTACCGATGTCGTCGCAAAAGCCGCACCACTCAAAAAACTTCCGAATCTCGTCGTCTTTGCGCTTTCGTCTTCGCCGGAACTCATCACTATTTTGACCCAAGATGAGGTATTGCGAAGCATTATTCACAAAGTTGAAGGCTTCCGCATTGCCGTTGCCCAAGAGGACATTGAGACGCTCTACAAGCGCCTTCGCGGTCATGGCTACCTCATGCAGGAGATAGAGAAAACTTCTAAAAAATGAAATACACACTTACTTTCATCAATTTTTTGCTCTTCGTTCCATGACCGACCAATTTAGCGATCTCCTCCGGCAACTTCGCCGCACAACGAGCTACGACGTTGCGCCAAAAGCCGCTCAAGCAATATTTTTTCAGCTATGTTTTGACGAGATTGGCGCATTTATTCGCGTTATCAATAAAAAAGGTGAGGAAGTTGATGCCGATTACCGCGCCTATTCCGGCACAGACCGCACGTTGCTCAAAACATTGGCAACCATTCAGGAACGAAGCGGCTTTGTGATTGACTGGGACAAACCCGCCAAGGCGGCGGATCATCCGTATCTTGCCGAGCATGATTTTTTAGTCTGGCAACTGCGCGGTCTTCCCAATATTCTTGATGCAGATATGCGCCCCGTCAGCTTTTCTGCGGCTTCCGAAGGACAAACGGCGACGATGCTCCTGGAGATTCGCGCCGACGACACTTCCCCAAACGCTTCCAATGCCTCTGCACGCGAGAGCGACGAGAATGCACCTGCCGAAAACACCGCGCAAATACAGAGTGCAAGCGGCTCACAGCGCATGAGAGCAAGAATACTCGTCACCCTTGAAGGCGAAGAGGTTGATTCCATGCGTCTTTTGACGGAGCATAGCGCGATTATTTATCGAACACCAAGCGAAAATTCATCGGCGGCATTGGCGGAAATTGTCGAAATTGCGCCGCTTGGCGAGGCATTTATGGTGCTGCCGCGTTTTGCCACGATGCTTTTGCGGCAAGATGTGGAACGGTATTTGTCGCTGCTGCATTCCTATTTCCCATCGTTGCGCTTGCGCTTTGAAGATTTTCGCCGTGCTGCCGATGCACCGGAAGCGATAAAAACCGCACCAGCACTGCTTTTTGAGAAAGTTGACGAGGACAATACATTGTATTTGCGGGTTGCCGCGACCTTACCGCAGTATCCACAATTCGACCCCGATTTCCTTGCGGAATACGATATTACCAAGATTGTGAGCCTGAACGAGATGGAGCGCACGTTTGCTGTGAGCAATATCAGCAGCGACGATTTCATAATGCACGTGGAGGTAATTGATAAATTGCTTGCTCAATACGCCGCCAAGCTAACGGGAAAATCGGTGCGCAAAGGGCAAGAACACTATATCCGCGAACAAAATACGTTTATTATTCCCAGCGACCTTGCAAAGGAATTTATCCGTCACGAACTGAAAGAATTAGTTGCTTCCTACACGATTTTGGGAGCGGACAAACTTAAATCATATAAAGTTCGTGCTGTGCAGCCTTCATTAAATCTGAGTTTGTCGAGCGGTATCAATTTTTTGGAAGGCGATGCGTCGCTGGATATTGAAGGCGAGACGTTTTCGCTGTTCGATGCGCTTTTGCAATATCGCAAAAACTCCTACATCACGCTTGCCGACGGCACTCAGGCGATTATCAACGAGCAGTATTTGGCAAAATTAGAGCGTATTTTCACGAAGCAAAAAGATAAGGTCAAAATCTCCTTTTTCGACCTTCCGCTTGTCGAAGAACTTATCGACGAAACCATTGCCGCAAGCGCCTTCCAAGCCTCTCGTGCTATTTTTCAAGGCTTCAATGATTTGGCAACGCAGAAAACAAAGCTACCGAAAATCAATGCGACCTTGCGCCCCTACCAAGAACAGGGATACAAGTGGCTTCAATACTTGTACGACACGAATTTGGGTGGTTGTCTGGCAGACGACATGGGCTTGGGGAAAACGCTGCAAGCCATAACGCTGCTTTCTGCCATTTACCCCAAAGAAAAGCGCCCAACGCTTGTGGTCATGCCGAAAAGCCTTCTGTTTAACTGGGAGGCGGAATTGCAGAAATTTAATCCCAAACTCACCTATTACACCTACTACGCCGCCAACCGCGACATCAAGCAAGCACGGGGTTCGCAGCTTATTTTGACCACCTACGCCATGCTGCGGAATGATATTGAAATCTTCAAAGAAGAGAAATTCCACGCGGTAATTTTGGATGAATCGCAGAATATTAAAAATCTGCAATCCCAAACCTCGAAAGCCGTCATGCTCTTGAATACCGATAAACGCTTGGCGCTTTCCGGTACACCGATTGAAAATAATTTGGGCGAACTCTATGCGCTCTTTCGTTTTTTGAATCCCGCCATGTTCGGTTCGGCGGAAGAGTTCAATCAGCGCTACGCAACGCCCATTCAGCGATACAGCGACAAAGAAGCGATTAGCGATTTGCGTAAAAAAATCTATCCGTTTATTCTCCGGCGGCTCAAAAAAGATGTTTTGACGGAGCTTCCGGGCAAAATTGAGCAAACGCTTCTGGTGGATATGAGCGCAGAGCAAGCTGAACTCTACGAATCGCGCCGCCGATTTTACTACGATACTGTGCGAACGCAGGTACGGACACATGGCGTACAAAAATCGCAATTTATGATTTTGCAAGCACTGTCAGAATTGCGCCAAATCGCCTCTATTCCTGAGTCGCAGACCGACGGCGCTATCATTTCGCCGAAGCGCGAGGTGCTGATGGAGCAGCTTTCTGACGTAATATCCAACGGACGCAAAGCGCTTGTTTTTGCGAATTTTTTAGCGGGAGTCGAGGCAATTACTGAAGAATGTGAAAACGCCGGAATCCGCGCCCAATCAATGACCGGAGCCACCAGCGACCGCCGAACACTCGTCAATACGTTCCAAAATGACCCCGATATGCGTGTATTCATTATGACACTCAAAACAGGCGGTTTGGGGTTGAACTTAACTGCCGCCGACACGATTTTTATTCTCGACCCGTGGTGGAATCTCGCTGCCGAGACGCAAGCCATTGACAGAGCGCACCGCATGGGGCAAAAAGGCACGGTATTCGCGTACAAACTCGTGGCGCGAGGCACTATTGAGGAAAAGATTCTGCAATTACAAGAGAAAAAACGGGCGCTTTTTGATTCGGTTATCTCCAGCGATACCGCATCACTCAAGGCGTTGAACGATGAAGACATTGAATTTATGTTAGGAGGTGCGTTATGAATTACGAAAAAGAAAAACAGCTTCTCAACGCTATTTTCGGTACACCCAATCAATCATCAAAACCCGGTACGAATGCACCTTCTACCAAAAAGCAGAGCGGTGTTTTTAACCCCAATGACCCACTTTTTGATCTCAAAGTGGCGATTGACAAAACGTACAGCAAAGCCGAGATGGAAACAATGATGAAGGCATACCTTACGCCTTTTCTTCAAGAGCGCGGCGCTACGGAGTCAGCATTAGCGCCCTTTCAAGACCTTGCTACGCCCAATTACAAAGCCTCCAAAGATGAATATACGGAACTCATTGCCACGATATTCAACGATGGAGCGCTGTTCACAAGTTTTTTTGCTGATCTTCCGCCAGTGGTGCAGTCGATTATTTCGATTATTGTCTTTGAGCGCCATACAATGTGGTTCATGGAAATTGCGCAGGAATTTCCGGGAACACAGGTGCGTACGCACAATAAAGCGCTCTATTATTCCGAAGAACGCCCCGAAAGGGTGGCGGAGTTTTCGCTGTTTCCGTGCAGCAAGGGGCGTAGGCTGTTCAATAGTCTTGACCACACGTATGATTTTGGCTTTTATTTTCCCCCCGCAGTGCGGAAGGTGCTGCGCAAGCACCTGCCTGTACCTGCAACGAGTATTCTTGCGCCACTTGAGGATCCGCCAAAAGCAGCATTTCACTACATCAATGAAGAAAACGCGCTGGATGCAGCAAAAATTGCCTACAATTTCATTCACAACGGTCGCCTTGAGTTCAGCAGCAATGGCAAAAAACCACTGAAAGCCTCGCTAAAAAAGCTCTCTGCACTGACGCGCCTCCCGGAACTGTATCCATCAATTTA
>JAAFHM010000429.1 GCA_013298375.1 Ignavibacteria bacterium
CATCGGTCAAGCCGTACGCCTGGGCGGCATTTTGTGCTTTGGTTGCCATAGTCTTTGATGCTTGAGTGGTAAAAAATGGAATTTGTCTGCTATTTTCCATTTACACAAAACAATTTACACACTCGCCGCAAACGACTCTCCACTTGAATGATCATAACACCGCAAATACTGTTGAGTATTTCAGCCCCTCTCAGCAAATACGGCAGCTAAGAGCTATATAATATGCTTTTGCTTTTTTCTTTGCAATATCTTTCATTCATCGTTTTCACAGCATGAAATAGATAATCCACCTTTCTACTTTTTTAGAATAACCAAAAGGAAATGATTTATGCTGCACTGGTATCGTAATCTCCGCGTTACGTGGAAACTAGGCTTGAGCTTGCTTGTGCTTTTATTTATGCAAGGATTGACAATAGTCGTGTTTTTAAGCATTGTTGGCGAACTGAGCGCAATGATTCAAAAAACATCCAAACTCACCCATACTATTGCGAATATGATACCGCAGGAAAGCCCTAATGCTGCTGCTGCAAATGCCAAACTAGCTGAGATTGAGCAACTTGCACTGGAGACACCTTTTGGCTCAATTCTACTCAACGACCCTGATTTTATTGGCAAAGTCGGGCAACGTACTTATACGCTTATACTTCAAGCTCTAGTGCTCGCTGTCTTGGTGCAATTTTTTGTTTCGCGCAGCATCACGCGACCATTATCAGCTTTACAGCAAGCCGCAGAGCGGGTTGCGGCTGGTAATTTTACTCTTGATGTGCAGAATACATCGCACGATGAAATTGGGAAACTTGTTACATCATTCAATGCCATGACACATAATATCCGTGATCTAGTAAAAAATATTGAAAAAAGTTCACAGGAACTAGCTATTGAACATGAAGCCCGAGCCGTAAATGAAAAAATTGCTAACCAGCGCGAGTACCTTGCAGAAAACGTCCGTCGCTTGCTCGCAGAGATGGAACGCCTGGCACATGGAGATTTAACGGTAAATGTGAGTACTGATACTGCTGAGGATGATATTGGAAAATTATGTACCGGATTTAACGACACCGTTCAGACAATGCACTCGATGATGCTTAGTGTCGTCGAAGCCGTAGAAACTGCTTCGCTTGCTGGCGATGCGATTTTAAGCGGTGTGGAACAGATGTCTTCTGGTATTCAGGAACAATCTGCTCAAACTAAAAGTGTGGCAACGGCTATGGAGGGAATGACCGCAACGATTGCCGAAAATACGCGCCACGCCTCGGTTGCTGCACACAGAGCATCTCTTATGAGTGACGAAGCTGAGCGCAGCCGCACCATCATGCAAGAAACCACCAACGGCATGAACCGCATTGCCGACACCGTGCTTGCGTCCGCCGCTACGATTCGAGAGCTTGGGCGCAGCAGCGAGGAAATTGGTGAAATCGCGGGCGTGATTGCGGAAATTGCCGACCAAACCAATCTTCTCGCTCTGAACGCAGCCATTGAAGCCGCCCGTGCGGGCGACCAAGGACGCGGCTTTGCGGTTGTTGCCGACGAAGTACGAAAACTCGCCGAGCGCACACAACAAGCCACCAAACAGATTACAACAACGATTCAGCGCATTCAAAACGAGACTGCAAGCGCAGTTCACGCCATGACAGGCGGCACACACGAGGCAGAGCGCGGCAAAGAGTCCGTTGCACGGACAGCAGAGGCGTTGCAGCGTATGATTACGCAGACGGCGGCAGTGTCGGATATTATTTCCCAACTCGCAAGTGCCAGCGAAGAGCAGGCATCCACGAGCGACGAAATTGCGCGAAACATTGATGTTATCAACACCGTTGCGGGAGAATCGGCACAGGTTACGCGCACCATCGGCGACATTAGCGTCGAGTTGCACAGTTGTATGAATGCTTTGCGGGAAGCGATTGCGCGGTTTCGCATGAATGAAGCATCGCAACGGCAAGCGGCGCATCGTTTGAATGGCGGAAATGCTTCACGGCAGCGTACCGGCACACCGCAGCAAGCACGGCAGATTGGGGCAACTTCCAAAGCGTGAAGTTGATTTTTCTAATATTTTTTCTCACATTTTTTTTGCAAAACAGATGGCAGCGATTGTGGGGCGTGTACATTCGTGGGCGTACTGCGGCGATTACACCAATGAAGCACACAGTATCTATGGCGTAAAGCAAGTAACGGCATATTTGGTGCGCCCAGACGGGTATGTGGGTTTTCGTGGTGCGCCGGAAAGCATTTCTTCTTTGAAGGCGTATTGCGCAAAGTTTTTTCGCACTTCTCTTCCTTCCGTAACGAAAATGCAGCCACAAAAAAATTCAACAAACGGCACAACTACACGTTCTCAAGCAAGAGCATGAGATTTTTCAGAATGGCGCACTAAATGGTATATCGTTTCCCATACGACGGAATTCTTGTGATAACAGCAAGCGTAGAGCAGTCTCAGATAATAGATGCGATATGCTTTACACTTTTTCCATACAGCACAAGCCAGCATCAAAGCTGCCGCCCTGTCATTATGGATGTGCGCTGTGAGGAGCTTATAGCTATTGTGATGCAGCTTGTAAACCTTCGTGTCGGATTGCCGCCTGTTCCGCTTATCATTGCTCACGATTCATCTGCCAGAGAGCGCATCAAAACTGATGATTTGCTCCAGAAACCCGATAGTATTCGCATACCCTATCCGCCGTGAAGAGTATTTTCGCACCATTTCTCTATTAGGTTTTTTATTATGAGCAATTTTCACCGCAATCAGGCTTCCAATCTTGCTGCATTGATATTCTTTGCGGTTTTTTTTGCGTGTTCGGCGTTGTGGTCAAGACCATTGTGGGCAAAACCATTGGAGCAACTTTCGTCATTGCATGAAACAATACTTGCCGCACGAACACTTGCTGACAGAGGCGTTATCCGCTCCGACAAAACCTTGCTTCTCAAAGCCTGTGCTGAATTTGAACACATCGTTTCGCTCACACAATCCGCCCTGAAGCAAGCACCAACGGCAGAGACAGAACAGTTCTACGTGTATGGATTGTATTATTTGGCGTATGTCCAACACTGGCTTGTTTTGCACGGGCGCGGCAAGAATGATGATGCGCTTTTGACGGTTTATTTGCCAAAGGCGATTGCCAATGCGGAAACGCTTATCCGCTTGCGCCCTGATTGGGCGGAAGGGCATCTTTTACTTTCAACGATGTACGGCATTAAACTCTCGACACAACTCACATTGTTGTTTTCGCTCGGTCCTGCGATTGAACGACACGTACAACGTGCTGCCGAACTTGCACCAAACAATCCCCGCGTACTGTATGTTCAAGCAAGTGCGTATTTCGTCAAGCCCGGAATTGCTGGCGGTAGTATCAAAAAGGCTGTGGAATATTGGCGGCGAGCGGCGCAGATATTTGAGCAGGAGCGTTTGGGTGCGAAGCATCGCCAAAGTCTTGAACCATCGTGGGGCTATGTAGAGGTGCTTGCCGGTTTAGGACGAGCATTGGAAGAGCAAGGCGAAATGCAAGAAGCCCGTGCGGTTTTCCGTCAGGCTCTCAGCATAGAGCCGGAATATGTGTGGGTCAAGGAAGAACTCTTACCCAATCTTGAAACACGCATACAGCGTTCACGATAATACCGATACACCCTCAATACGCTATCAGCAACATGAACCCTGAACGTACATTTGCCCTCATTGTTCGCCTTCTTGCGCTTTTGTGTGCAATGACGGGCGTGATAGCCATTGCGATTGTTGTAATGGCATTGCGCTCGTTGCCATCTCAAACCGTCGAAGCACGAAAGTTTGTGTTGCGGGATTCCGTTGGTCATGTGCGGGCGGAAATGAGTGTGGATGCGGCGGGTAATGCTTCCCTATTCTTTGTGGATAGTTTGGGGCGGAAGAAAGCGGTGTTGAAGTGAGGCAGAAAAATCTATCCGTTATGCAAAAGCCCACGCGAATTTACGCATGGGCTTTTGTTTTTTGAGCGGGCGGTGTCCGTGATGCCTTCATTGCTTGTTGAGGTACTTGTCTTGCAAGCGGCTCTGTCATCCACGCTGGGATGTCTGGCGACGGATGTGCTGCCCGATACCGCGCAATATGCTCGCTAATGAGCCGCGCTTCTTCGGCGGTCGGCTCTTGATTGATGACCGCAAAAGCAAGGTCTTCGGGGTCTGAAATGTAGCCCATGAATCAAACTCCAATATGGGTGGTGATGTGTTCCATGCTGCAAATACACGAAAAAAAATTCAGTTGAGCAATAAGAAGCTCATCAAATGTAGGGCAATCGCATGAAAAAGGTAGGAAAAAGGGCTGATAATACGGAAATTTGTTCTTCTAGCCAAGCACTATTTCATCATTATTTTCGCTCTTTCTCATGCCGAAACTCTCACTCCAAGAAGCC
>JAAFHM010000413.1 GCA_013298375.1 Ignavibacteria bacterium
GCAGAATCATCGGCGCGGGCTTGAGTTCGCGGGATTCGACCGCCGAAAGGTCGGCGGTGTAAATATCGCCTTCGCGTATGAAATATGCCTCTTTGCCGTCGGCGCTCAGAACAAAGCCATAATCATCGCCTTTGGTGTTGAAGGGTTCGCCGAGATTGTAGAGGGTGCCAAGCGTTCCGTCATCGTTGAGCGTTGCTTTGAAGATGTCCAGCCCGCCCAAGCCGCCATAGCCATTCGAGGAAAAATAGATGGATTTCCCGTCTGCGCCGATAAAAACCGAGCGCTCATTTTTCGGAGTGCTGAGTTCGAGACGTTCAACGGCGGAGAACGTGCCATCAATAAAGCGTTTGGCGAAATAGAGGTCGTGCGCGGTTTTGGGGCTGAGGTCTTTGCCGCAGGTGAAAATGAAGAGATTGCCCGTTGGCGACATCGAAGAGCCGTCGCTGGCGACGGAGTTATTGTTATCGCGGCTTTGGCTCACAAAAAAATTCGTGACTGTTCCGCCCAGACCAGTGAGATTATCCCATTTTTTACCATGCAGTTCCGCCATGAAATAGGGACCGCCATTGCCTTCCCAGCCGGAGCGAAAACTTTGAAAAAAGACGTTTTGTCCGTCGGGAGTAATATTTGGCTCGTCTTCGCCGGAAGCCGTGTTAATCGTTTCGGGAAGGGGCGTGGGGCGCTGCCAAACGCCATTGGTGCGCTCGGCGTACCAAATATCACCATCATTGCGGTTGAGTTTATCGTCGAATTGCGACCAAGGCTGACCGCCACGCTCAGACATGAAGTACATGAAGCGTCCGGTGGGCGAAAGGGTGAGATTTGCTTCTTTAAAGGGAGAGGAGAGAGCCTCAACTTTGCTAACGCTAACGCCTTGCAGTTGAAGCATTTTGGCAATAACTTTTTTCTTTGGTTGCGCCGAGAGGTGGTGTATCGGGGGAACGATTACCCAAAGAAAAAGTGCTATCAAAACGGTTGTCAACGAGTGCAAAATGTGTACACGCCGCTTCGGGGCAGCAGAAACAATCATATCATTCGAGAGCTTGTGAGACGCTTGCCCAGCACCATTTCCCAAAGAACATAGTACGAGAAAACGCCAAGAAAGAAATCTATCAAACAAACCAAGCTACTAAAATGCACGTTTTTTCTGAGATGTGGAATAATTTTCTGCACTCGTAAAAAAAAGCAGCAGACTTTAGCGGTGTCTGCTCACGCTCAAGAACGTTATTAGCTGGCGTGAATCTCGCATAACGTCCATCCGCCGTATTTTACACGGTATTCTTTACCGCTATTTTTGCGAATTTTGACAAGCGCTTCGTTTTCGAGAAGAATAGCATACCAGAGTCTGCCTTCATACGCGATAACGCCTTGCGTGAAGAACGTGCGGTCGCCCTCTTCACGCTTGAGGACGACTTTCCGTCCGTCTTCGATTGCGAGTTTCTTAATCATGATGCTGTCTCATCACTAGGAAATTTGACAAAAGTATCGTGTTTATTACACCGTATTTCTACCAAGCATTTTTTGTGCCAAATTTCTGCATTTTTTTTGAATTGTTGTAAATACATTGTGAAAACCACCCGCCGGACGGACTAAGAAGCCGCCCGACGGGACAACCGCTCCTTCTTCCACGTACTACACACGCTGTACTATCTACATCAAAACGCCCCACGAACCGCGCCATCCGGCGGCTTCTTAGCTCGTCGGGTGGCTTCTTGGAGATTCGCTTTAGGCTAAATAGCGCTGCGATGATTCATGGAGCATCGATGCAGTTCGCCCGCCTGTGCCATCAATTTCAAATTGCCTCAAAAGCGCCTGCAAATCCCGCACTAATCCGGAAAGTGATTCCAAGGAATGTTCGATATAATGCGTCATCTCGACCGTCTCGTCAATGCTGCCGACGGTTGATTGTACGGTCTTGACGACACTATCAAATGCTGAGGCACGAGTCTCTATGCCGGAGGCAATGACTTCATACGCTTCTGCACTCTTTTTCGCATTGTCGCGGGTTGTCATAAACGATTGCCCTGCTTCTTCGACAAGCTGTGTGCCGCGCTCTACCTCGCCTGTGCCGCGCCCAATGGTTGCGACGGCTTGCTGTGTGTCGTGTTGGATGCGCTTAATCATAACGGCGATTTCTTTGGTTGCTTTGGTGGTGCGCTCGGCGAGTTTGCGAACTTCATCGGCAACGACGGCAAAGCCTCGTCCCTGTTCACCTGCGCGGGCAGCTTCAATGGCGGCATTCAGCGCGAGAAGATTCGTTTGGTCGGCGATTTCGTTAATCACTTGCACAATTTCCCCGATTTGATTGCTGCTTTCGCCCAGCGCCCGTATGGTTTCGGCGGACTGCGCGACAACAAAGGCAATCGAACCCATACCGACCATTGCCTCTTGAATGCGTTTACTACCTTCTTGCGAACTTTGCACCGTGCCTTGCGCGGCATCCGCAAAACCACGTGCTGTTCGCGCTCCTTGCTGCATCTGCTCGGTCAATTCCGCAATCCGCCTCGTGGCATCGGAGGCTTTGCGGGACTGCTCGGCGGCAGAAAACGCCATTTTTTCGGTTGCTGACAGAATTTCACTGCTGGATTGAGCCGTTGTATCGGCGGTTTCACGGACTTTGCGCATAAGTTCGCGGACATTGGCAATGGCGTGATTTAAGCCTTCGGTCAATCGTGCTATTTCATCGCGTTTTTCGGTTTCTAACGCTTGTATTCGTACGGTAAGATTGCCTTGCGAAAACTGCTCTACACCGCTTAAAATCGCTGCAACGCCGGATTCCAAGTATTGCTGCTGCATCTGCGCTCGTTCCAGCATTTGCTGGTCTTTTGCATGGGTAGAGGCTTGCTCGTGTTGAAGCTGGGCGCGGGCTTCGTGGACTTTTGCTTCGATACTTTCCTGCTCTTTTTTTAAGAGTGCCAAAAGCTGCTCTTTGCCTGTTTCAAAGACCGAAATAAATGCGAACAGCACCATTGCGAACGCAATCATGGATGAAATCCACGCGCCCATCAATTTTTCTGGCGGAATCGCACTTGTCGGGGTCATGCCATTTAATTCCAATACTCCCAAAACGAGGTAAAACGCAATAATACAGCCACACCAAAATATGCCTTGTTTTCGTCCGGCAATCACCGTTGCTATCAGGGGCGAGAAGATAAGCCACGGCGTTGTTTGCGAGCGCAAGCCGCCCGTGGTGACATCAATCGTACCAAGCAAAAACAGTGCGTTTGCTGCCAAAAGGTGCGCCGCAAGCGGGAGTGATGCTGTTGAGCGGAATATCAGCACCATAATTGCATAGACGACGATATTCACGCCGGAACATATAGCGCCGACATAGTTCGGGTACGACAGATGGATAGGCGTATAAACCAGTGACAATATCGTTCCGATAAAGGCAATTTGTATCACTAAGCGTCCCCGACGCTGTACATCGGAAGCCGCATTACGCAAAGCTTCCGGGAAAAATCGCTCGACAATGGCGTTCATAACATTCTTTCAAAAGTCTGTGAAAATTGATGAAATATTCGCGAACTAATAAGTTGTGCCGTTTCGCAACTCAAAGAGAATTTGTCTGCATAAAAAACTCGACGATTGTTTCGCCAAACTTTCGCTCGGTCAGCTTTTCCCAGCCTTTGGGCAGCAAAACAATTTCTCGAATATCGTGTTCGGCTATCATCACACATTCTTTGCCGCAAATGCTTGAGGCGGCAAGGGTCTGGAAGATAGGATTGATGAGCTTTGCTGAATACGGTGGGTCGCAAAAAATATAGTGAAATTGGTTTGGGGCAAGCCCAGCAAGCGAGCGCACGGCATCGTCGCATACAATCCGCACGGCACCCGCCAAACCAAGTATTTGTGCTGATTCTGCAAGCAATGTACAATTTTTACGATGTTTTTCGACCAAAACCGCCCCCGCCGCGCCACGACTGAGGCTTTCAAATGCCAATGCTCCCGTTCCGGCGCATAAATCAAGTACCGTCGCACCTTCGAGGTTGCCGTAGTTGAGGAGGATATTGAATATCGTTTCTCTGGCACGGTCGGTTGTGGGGCGTATGCCTTGAAAGCCGCTTGTTTCCAGTGTTCTGCTGCGAAGTGTTCCGCCGGTGATGCGCATGAATCGTGTTGCTGTTGTGGAGGAAATTACATCAAAATTCCGGCGATGGTCGCCGATAAATACGAAGCCAATGTCCCGCAAATAAGCGCTCTCATGCCAAGTTTTGCAAGATCGGTTCGGCGAGAGGGTGCAAGTTCGCCAATGCCGCCAATTTGAATGGCAATCGAACTCAAATTCGCAAAACCACAAAGCGCAAAACTCGCAATGACGAGTGCTTTCGGCGAAAGAATACTCTGAGAAATCATACGCGACATATCGGAATACGCCACAAACTCATTGACCACAAATTTTGTCCCCAAAAGCGCCCCAACGCGCTGAATATCTTGCCCCGGAACGCCCATCACAAACGCAAAACCGGAGAAAATCAGACCCAAAATATCCTTCAGCGAAAGCGTCGCAAGGTTAATG
>JAAFHM010000476.1 GCA_013298375.1 Ignavibacteria bacterium
AGTCTTCTGTGCCATGCACAAAAGACTGCTGCACCGCCACGTTGCACGTTCTGAAAACAACAGATTCGTTTGTGATCCTTTCGCAAAAGAGCGTCCATGCGCCCGTTCATCCATCGGCGCTGCTGCCTATGCTTGTTCATTTTGCGCTGTATAAATCCGATGTTTGCGCTGCTCTCCCTCATATTGACACGTCTCCGCCCTATCATCACAATATCCCCATTCGTTTCCGTGCGCTCTTGATTTAATGCGCCCTTCACGCCTCGTTTATTACCAATGAAGCGCGAACCCGCGTTCGCAGTGCCGTACCAGTTATTCTCTTTTTCCGACCAATTCCATGATTGAATTTATCATTGAATGGAGCGCCCGTAATCGGTTTATCGTATTACTTGCGTACCTCATTCTTACGGGCTTTGGCATATATGCCGCCGCAAAACTCCCTGTTGATGCGCTCCCGGACTTGTCCGAAAACCAAGTTATTGTCTTCACCGAATGGATGGGGCGCTCACCGCAAATTATCGAAGACCAAATTACCTACCCGCTCACAACTGCGCTTCAGGGCTTGGCGGGCGTGAAGGCAGTGCGTGGCAGTTCGATGTTCGGAATGTCCTTTGTCTTTGTCATTTTTGACGATGCCACGAATCTCTATTTTGCCAGAACCCGCGTGGCAGAGCGCCTGAGCGTCATTAAAGCACAACTTCCCCAAGCAGCCACGCCAACGCTCGGTCCCGACGGCACGGGTGTAGGACACATTTTCTGGTACACCGTCGGCAATTCAAGTGCCAAACAGCAAGAGACAAGCAACAACCAACAACCAAAACTCGACCTTGCCGAACTCCGCGCCGTGCAAGATTGGTACATTCGTTACCAACTTGCTTCGGTGGAAGGCGTTGCGGAAGTGGCGAGTATTGGTGGTTTTGTGCGGCAATATCAGGTGGACGTTGATCCCATCAGGCTTCGGGCGTATAATCTTTCCATGAACGAGGTAGTAAGCGCTATTCAGCGCAATAACAACGAAGTGGGCGGGAAACTTATTGAAATGAATAGCTCGGAGTATTTCGTGCGCGGGCAGGGCTATATCCGCTCCAAAGCCGACCTTGACAATGCCCTTATTCGCACTTCCAGCGGAGGTACGCCGATTCCGCTCAAAAACGTAGCAACGGTGCAGCTGGGCGGAGAAATCCGACGTGGGGCGTTGGATAATAACGGCGAAGGACAGGCAGTGGGTGGCATTGTGGTCATGCGAAGCGGCGCAAATGCGCGAGATGTGATTGGGCGTGTCAAAGAAAAAATCGTGCAGATTGCGCCAGGGTTGCCGCCGGGCGTGGAAATTCGCACCTCCTACGACCGTTCCACGCTGATTGACGAAGCCGTCGGAACGCTGGAACGCGCACTGGTGGAAGCAGCAATCGTTGTCGCTATTGTTGTCGCCTTGTTTTTGTTGCATTTTCGGAGCATCGTGCGGATTATCATTGAGATTCCGATTTCCGTTTTGCTGGCATTTATTTTCATGTACGCTTTTGGTATCACCTCGAATATTATGTCGCTTGGTGGGATAATTCTCGCTATTGGTGTTATTGTTGATTCCTCGATTGTGTTGGTGGAAAATGCGTATCGCAATCTGGCACACGCCGCCGCGCAAGCCACAGAGCGCGGCTTGACGCTCACCAACGAAGAATACAACCGCATTTCGATTGACTCCGCGAAACAAGTCGGACGGGCGATTTTCTTTTCCGAACTCATTATTTTAGTTTCGTTTTTGCCCGTGTTTTTGCTCACGGGGCAAGAAGGGAAGCTCTTCCATCCGCTTGCCTACACGAAAACCTTTGCCATGCTTGGTTCGGCAATCGTTGTGCTGACGCTGATTCCAGTGCTGATGACGTTGCTGATGCACGGCAAATTTCGCAGTGAAGATGCAAATTGGCTGACGCGCTTTTTCAAACTGCTCTATGCGCCCGTGATAGGGTGGGCGCTGAAGTACCGCAAAACCGCATTGGGGCTAAATCTTGTGGCACTTGCCGTCGCAGTGCCGATGGCACTTTCGACGGGTTCAGAATTTATGCCGCCTCTGGACGAAGGCAGCATTTTATTTATGCCCGTTACGCTGCCAAACGCCTCGCTACCGGAGGTCAACCGCATTTTACAAGCGCAAGACCGTATCATTCGGACATTGCCGGAAGTAGCGCACGTGTTGGGCAAAGCCGGACGCGCCGAAACCGCCACCGACAACGCGCCCGTGAGTATGATTGAAACGATTATCCTGCTCAAACCGCGCCACGAGTGGCGTTCAGGCATAACCAAAAAAGATATTATCGCCGAACTCGACCGCAAACTCCAAATTCCGGGTGTGCGCAATGGTTGGACACAACCGATTGTCAACCGCATCAATATGCTCTCCACAGGCGTTCGCACGGACATTGGCTTGAAAATTTACGGTGCAAATTTGGACACGCTTGAGCGCCTCGCCATTCGTGCCGAAGCGCTGTTGCAAAAGGTTGAAGGCGCGGCGGATATAGCCGCAGAGCGTGGTCAGCGCGGTTCATATTTGGATATCAGTGTGAAAAAAGAGGCAGCCGCACGGTATGGCATGACGATTGGCGATGTGCAGGATATTATCGAAACTGCCATTGGTGGGCAGAATTTGGGCGTTATTGTCGAAGGGCGGATGCGTTTCCCCGTGCGGGCGCGGTATGCAAGCGATTTTCGTAGCACACCCGACGAACTGCAACGACTTCTTATTCCGGTGAATCTCGTTCCAAGCGCCATTTCGAGCGCCCAGCAAGGAGGCTCGCCCAATACTGCCGCTACGAATGATGCTTCAGGGATGAGTGCCATGCAAAGCGCTTCAGGACAAGGTGCCTTGGAGCAAGGTTCTTCGCAAAATTCTTCTTCTGCGCCCGCACAATCAACACAGTCCGGTGAATCATTGTTATCCGGCACACGCTCCGGCGGACGTGTATTTATGCCGCTTTCGGCGTTGGCAGATATTCAAATTATTGAAGCACCAGCGATGATTGCCAGTGAAAATGGTCATTTGCGCTCCGTTGTTTTCCTGAATGCGCGTGGACGCGACATGGGAAGTGTTGTGGACGATGCAAAGCGTGTGATAGAGCGGGAATTGGCGCTTCCTGCCGGATACAGTGTGGAATGGAGCGGTCAGTACGAACACAAAGTCCGCGCACAGCGCACGATTGCCCTCATTATGCCGATCGTCTTTTTGGTGATATTTGTTCTGCTGTATTTCACGCTCAAAGATTACAAAGAAGCAGCCGTGGTAATGCTTTCCGTACCATTTGCACTCATTGGCGGTATTTACACAGTATTTGCATTGGGCTATAATTTTTCTGTTGCAGTTTGGGTGGGCTTTATAGCGCTTTACGGCGTTGCAACAGAAACAGGAGTGGTAATGGTAGTTTATCTACACGAAGCGCTTGACAAGCGATTACGCGCCTTTCAGCGCGGTGAGCGAGAAGCATTGACGAAGAGCGATATTCACGAAGCTGCTTTGGAAGGCTCGATTTTACGCCTTCGCCCAAAACTCATGACTGTTCTAACCGCAATGATAAGCCTTGTGCCGGTCATGTGGTCGGATGGCACGGGCGCAGACGTGATGAAGCCGCTCACAGCGCCCATGATCGGCGGTTTGCTGACTTCTGCCGTTCATGTGCTGATTATTACCCCTGTTCTTTTTGTGATAATGAAAGAACGAGCATTGAAGCGCGGTACGTTAAATGTTTCTTCCATGGCGGACTGGATGCACGATTAATAGATGTACAAAGCCATGAGCAAAATTTTCCCACGATGACATTTACGGAGACAAACAATGATACATTCTCAAAAAACAACGATTTTCTACGGGCTGGCGTTCACACTGTTATTCTTTGGAACAACGCTCACCGCACAAACGCTTGATTCTTTGATTGCGGAGGCACTCCGCAATCACCCGCTCATTCGCGCTGCGGAT
>JAAFHM010000341.1 GCA_013298375.1 Ignavibacteria bacterium
TAAGGTGTAGTGTAAACATTCTACAATCTCTCACTCGTAGACATATTTTCAAAAAACTCTTTTCCTACCCCGCTTCAAACCTTGCTCTCAGGACTTGTGTGCAAAGACTAGCCCTCTGGGAGAGGGGTTGGGATGAGGGATTTCCGAGTTTCCAAACAGCCTCTTAGACCACAAAATCCAACACATAGCCATTTTGCTTGGAAGGCTCTTTCGGTGCGGCTTTGGGACTTGCCAGTAATCGCTCATACAGCGCAATATAGTTTGGCAAAAGCAACTTAGTTTCAAATTCCTCCACAGCCCGTTGGCGCGAGGCTTCGGCAAAACGTTTGTGTTTTTTGGGGTTGGTGAGCAGGTCCACGACGTATTTTGCCATACGGTCGGTGTCGCCAATTTCAGCAACATAGCCTGTTTCGCCATGAATAATAACCTCCGGAATGCCGCCACTACTCGTTGCCACAACTGGTACACCACAACTCATTGCTTCCAGCGCCGCCAAACCAAAACTCTCCGATTGGCTTGGAAGCAAGAACACATCGGCTGCCGAGAGAATTTGCGGAAGACCGTTTTGTTTGCCCAAAAAGCGCACGTGTTCGCCGATACCAAGTTCGCGGCTGAGGCGCTCTGCTTCTGAGCGTTCGGGTCCGTCGCCGATTAAAATCAGTTTTGCTGGAACAGATTTCAGAACCTCGTTCAAAATACGCACCGTGTCGCTCACGCGCTTGACAGGGCGGAAATTCGAGACGTGCATGAGGATTTTCTCGCCTTGCGGAGCGTACTGTTCACGCAAGCCGCATTCCGACGACGGCACATAGAGGTCAGTATCAATGAAATTCGGGATAACGTCAATTTCTTTATTTTTGATATTAAAATTGGTGAGCGTTTTTTCCCGAAGAAAACGTGAAACTGACGTAACCGCGTCAGATTCCTCAATAGCGAATTTGACCAACGGCAAAAAGCTCGGCTCTAAGCCAATCAGCGTAATATCTGTGCCATGGAGCGTTGTGACAATCTTGATGTCATGCTCTTTCTCAATGATTTTCTTTGCAAGATACGCGCTTGTTGCGTGGGGAATGGCGTAGTGAACGTGCAGAATATCCAATTTTTCGTACCGAATCACATCCACCATTTTGCTGGCAAGAGCAAGCGTGTAGAGTTGAAATTCAAAAAGCGGATAATTTGGCATTTCTACTTCGTGATAAAACACGTTGTTGTGAAAGCCATCCAAACGGAAGGGCATTGCGTAGGTAATAAAATGCACTTGGTGTCCTTCCATTGCCAGTGCTTTCCCCAGTTCGGTTGCTACTACACCACTTCCGCCGTAGGTTGGATAGCAAACAATTCCGATATTCATAGCGTTGTTGTTTTCGTTAATGAAGAGATTCTTACCGTAATGTGGATTCAGCGTGGCTTTTCTGCCGTGCTTTGCAAAAAATGATGTATTTTTGTCGTTTCTTGTGCTACTTATGACTCATCAATCTGACACTTATTGTACTATCACCTCGCGTGAGCGAGCGGAAATTGTCGTCAAAGGCTCACGCTTTATCGGCTCTGTTGCGCCCGTGCGCAGCAAAGAAGACGCTTTGGGGTACATTGACGATATTCGCAAAGAGTTTTACGATGCAACGCATAATTGCTTTGCCTATCGCCTCGGCGCACAGGGCTTGAATTTTCGCACCGCCGACGATGGGGAACCTTCGGGAAGTGCCGGAAAGCCGATATTATTTATTCTCCAAAAATTTGACATTAGCGATGTTGTCGCCGTTGTTACGCGGTATTATGGCGGTACAAAACTTGGAGTCGGCGGACTTGCGCGGGCATATTCCGAAGCAACAGAAGTCGCACTGCAACTTTGCACAAAATTTGATGTTGTGCAAACAAAAGCGCTCCGTGTATTCTGTGTTTACGAAGATATAAACACCATTAAGCGTCTTTTAGCGCAATATGCCGTGCGTTATGAGGAGTCTTACGGCGACGTGGCAGAATTTGTTGCACATATTCCACTCTCGAAAGCAGAAGAGTTCAGTGCCGCCGTGACCAACGCCACTTCTGCCCGTGCCGGGACAAGTGAGGCGCATTTTGCTGATGGTTCGGAAGCCTAAACAGGGTTAAAACCTCAAAAGACCGAAAAAGGCGGAAGAGCAAGGTTTTATGCCTTTCTTCCGCCTTTTCTCTTTAGATACATTCTTGCTGCGCAATCATTATGCTTCTTCAGCTACTGCCAGCGATGAGCGCTTTTTCATGCGGGCGCGTTCAGTTGCGTTCAAGAAACGCTTGCGAATACGGATATTTTGTGGTGTAACTTCCAAAAGCTCATCATCGGAAATAAACTCGATGTATTGCTCAAGGCTGAGTTGACGCGGTGTGTCCAAACGAACAGTACCGTCCGAGCCGCTTGCACGCATATTCGTCAGGTGCTTTGTGCGACAAGGATTAACGACCATATCATCTTCACGAGAATTTTCACCGACGACCATTCCTTCGTAAATATCCACGCCAGGTCCCAAGAAAAGAATACCGCGTTCCTGCACCATTTCAAGCGCATACGCCGTCGAAGGACCGGCTTCCATTGAAATCAACGATCCGCGTGTGCGTGTCGCAAAATCGCCTTTGTGAGAATCGTAGCCGTGAAACGTGTGGTGAATAATGCCTTCGCCGCGAGTCGAGGTCAAAAACTCCGTGCGGAAGCCGATAAGACCACGTGCCGGAACAATAAATTCCGCGCGAACCATATCGCCCGATGGGGTCATGTTCAACATTTCCGCTTTGCGGCGACCCAAAAGTTCAATCACTGTGCCGATTTGTGCTTGCGAAACATCCACAATCACGTGTTCCATCGGTTCAAGCAATTTATTGTTATCGTCGCGCTTATAGAGAACTTCCGGCTTTGAAACCGCAAATTCATATCCTTCGCGGCGCATGGTTTCAATCAAAATCGCTAATTGCAATTCTCCACGACCCGATACACGGAAATTATCCGGCTGGTCGGTATCAGCTACACGAAGAGCGACATTTGTGCGGGTTTCGCGGAACAGACGCTCACGCAGTTTTGGCGTAGTGACAAATTTTCCTTCGCGCCCGGCAAACGGTGAGGTATTCACCATAAAGTGCATCGCAAGCGTTGGCTCGTCAATATTCACGTAGGGAAGCGCTTCGGGGTTGGCTGCATCGGCAATCGTGTCGCCGATGTGAACGTTTTCAAAGCCCGAAAGAGCAATCAAATCGCCTGCTTCGGCTGAATCTACTTCTTTGCGCTGGTTGCCCTCGAAAACGTACAATTTCGTGATTTTATTGTTTTCGATTGAACCACTAGGACGCATGAGAGCTACGTTGTCACCTACTTTTACTTTGCCGCGATGAATACGACCAACGGCAATACGACCGACGTAATCATTCCAATCCAACGCCGCAATAATCATCTGGAACGGTTTGTCCAATTCAGCCGGTGGCGGCGGTATGGTAGCGATAATCGTCTCAAAAAGCGGCGTGAGCGAATCCGATTCATCCTCCAACGAACGCTTTGCAATACCTTGTTTCGCAATGGCATACACCACAGGAAAATCAAGCTGTTCGTAATCCGCTTCGAGGTTGATGAAAAGCTGCATCACTTCGTCCAGCACTTCTGCCGGGCGAGCATCGGAACGGTCAATTTTATTAACCACAACGATAGGAATCAAGCCCATTTCCAGCGCTTTTTTCAAAACGAAGCGTGTCTGCGGAAGTGGTCCTTCGGCGGCATCCACTAGCAACAGTACGCCATCCACCATCGAAAGGACGCGCTCTACTTCGCCGCCAAAATCGGAGTGACCGGGCGTGTCGAGGATGTTAATTTTCATGCCGTTCCAGTGAATGGCGGCATTTTTTGCCATGATGGTAATGCCTTTTTCACGTTCCAAATCGTTGGAATCCATAAGTCGTGTGGCAACGACTTGGTTTTCGCGGAAGGTTCCTGCTTGGCGAAGAAGGTGATCCACAAGCGTTGTTTTGCCGTGGTCAACGTGCGCAATGATGGCGATGTTACGAATATTCGGGTTACGAGGTACTTGCTGCATAAATCAATAAAAAATCAAAAAACGAGTTATTGGCGATAAAATTTGTGGTACAGATTCGCAAGTTACGAATTTTTCGTGATTTTACCATGATATTGCAAATGTTATCATCTGGCAATGCTAAACAGATGCGAAACTACAACCAATGCTTTTGATTCCATCTAACTACTCAGGCTTGAATTCAAGGGTCTTTTTCAGGGGCTGTAACACGGATAAATGCCTCGGCTAATACTTTGGAAGTCGGAACAATATCCGAGAAATGATGCTGAAGAAAATGTGGAACCTTGGGCAACGGAATGCATTCTAACTCAGTGTATTCGTCATTCCCTTGAAATTGCGCTGTCAAAGTGGCTTGGGGTATAGATACATCCAAGCGTACACAGATATCATAAATGTTTGCCTGTTTGTCAAAAATAAGCGCAAATGGCACTGCTTGTTTGATATTACCTTCAGCACTGAAACCGGTTTCCTGCTCAAATTCTTCTAGGAGTTGGCGAAGATAATCAATCGTACCAGTGTTACCCGTCTGCACTGTATCACGGGAAATGCTACCCGATGGCATAAGTTCCCAATGGCTTGGATAGGTGGAAACCTTGCTGCTACGCCGTGCAAAAACTAATGCCGATGTCGGCAATACTGCCCCCTCTTTAGATTCTGCTTCGCAGACCATGATTCCACTTACTCCCAGAGGGCGCACAATATCATGCATTGCAGCGATAGTGCGAGAAGTTAAAAACATTTGATATGTTCCCCAAGAAGCAGAAACTCTCAAAGTACCTTGAGAATCACGCTTCCAGTCTTGCAAGAGCAGAATTTCACCATTAAACAGTCCGGGATTGCGCTCTAATTCTCGCTCCCACTCTTGTTCCATTGCGGTTTGTAAGGATGTGCTAAGAGTGATGGGAGCGCCAAGGTCAATACGAATATTCTCTGCAAGAACTATCTCACAGGTATTGTCGGGCGGACTGCTCGTGATTGTTTCCATAATGCTTGTTCAAGGCGTGGCGCGTGGTTCAATTATGCAAGATTGTCGAGAGAAGCGAGATAAGTTCTTGCAAATTCGTGATAGTGTGCGTTGCTCCAGATTCGCGCAATTTTTCTGGCGTGTAGTGCTGGGCAAGTGCTATTGTTTCTAAACCAGCTGCCGATGCAGCTTTTACGCCACTTGGTGAGTCTTCGATAGCAAAAATCTTTGTTTGCAGTGAATCGGTTACTACGTTCACTTTTTCTATCGCCAAGCGATAAATTTCGGGATTTGGCTTGGAGTGCTGTACTTCATTTCCAAAAACAAATGCCGTAAAATAGCTTTCCCACTGCATTCGCCGGAGGAAACTTCTTGCCAATGGCTCTGGTGCTGAGGTTACGAGCGCCAATACCGCATTTTGCTTCGTGAAGTATTCTAACACTTCCACAGCTCCTGGCATTGGCGGAATCAGCGTTTTATAGCCATCGGCGAGCT
>JAAFHM010000236.1 GCA_013298375.1 Ignavibacteria bacterium
GATTGATAGCATCATGGGTGATGAAATCCTTGCCCGATTTGATTCCGGCGATCCCGATACCGACGCGCTCAATGCGATTGATACCGCCGTTGCGCTTTTGGAGCATCTCGACGCATACAATTCCCAGGACACCGATGAACTCGAAGTCCGCGTCGGTATTCACTCCGACCGCGTATTAGTGGGAAATTTTGGCAGCGCCGAGCGCCTTGTATATTCGATGCTGGGCGACGGGGTGAATATTGCCAAACAGCTTCAACGCTCAACCGCACCGAATACGTGTCTCTTTTCGGCGGACACCTATGCCTACGTCAAAGACAGCGTTGGCGAGCTACAATCCTACTCGGTGCCGCGCAAAAGCGGCGAGCGGGATATTCTTGCGTATAAGTTGTAATCTGAATGCAAGGTTTGCTATCTTTATCCCAACGTAACTGGTTGTATCGTACTCTCGTCCAAGCGACTGAGGAGTGCCGAGGCTCTCCACTACATTGAAAAAGCCATTCAGTGGGAGAGTGTGACCTGCAACAGGACATCTAAACTTCAAAAAAAAAGACAACATGAAAGAATCAATACACATAAAAAACTTAGGTCCAATACAAGATATTTTTATTGAAGACATTAAGCCTTTAACTGTCTTGATTGGCGAGTCAGGAAGTGGGAAAAGTACTATCATGAAAGCGCTAGCACTATTTAGGTGGCTGTATAAAATGCACAACATCCGTTCTTATCTCAAACGAAGTAAAGTTTCAAAAAGCCCATTTAGGTTCAGAATGGAAACATATTTCAAGAATTGTGGCTTTGAACAGTACTTAAAAAACTCTCCTGAAATAACATACACGGTCGAGTTTCCAAATAGTAGAAAATATACTCTTCATTTTGCAAAAAATAAATTGACGGGAGCGGGTGATAAAGACTTAGTTCAAACGGATGATCTATACTATAATAAGCTAAGTTTTATATCAGAAACAAGAAATATAATACCGCTTTGGGCTGATAGAGGTGCTTCATTGACGGGAAGTTACTTAGGATTTTACTTTCACGAAGTATATAACGATTTTGATGTAGCATCTGAAAATTTAAAAGATCTTGATATTAACTATCTTAATTTAAAGCTCTCCGTAAAAAAGGTTCAATCAAATAAGAAATATTTTATTCAAGCGCCGAATAAGGAATATGAAATCGACCTTAAAAACAGTTCTTCGGGGACTCAGAATGCAATACCTGTTTCATTAATAGCGGAGCATTTTTCAAAACACTTCAATTTTGAAGAATCTTTTAATCGGTCATTATTAGATTTTCTTTCTAAAACCGACAATTTAACAGACTTCAAACCAGTTAAAAACCTTGGCGACATCAAAAAGAAATTGTTCATACATATTGAGGAGCCGGAATTAAGTTTATTTCCTGAAGCTCAATGTGAATTGGTCAGCGATCTTATTTCAAAATGTTTTGTCACTAATTTGAATACGATTGACGTGATTTTTTCAACTCATAGCCCTTATATCATCAATCACCTCAATCTTTTAATAAAAGCGCATGACTGTAATCAATTAGTTGATGGAGCAAAAATTGAATTTGAAAAATTAGCGGTTTATCAAGTGGAAGATGGTCGAATTTCTGATTTGATTGTTCAAAATCAAAGAATAGTTAATACGAATTCTTTATCGGATACTATAAACAACATCTATGATAAATACAATCAATTAAAGTGATTATGGAAGACTTCTTACGAAATGATTTTACAACTCATTATGCTCTTCCTGTCTGCACGGTCGCTAATTTGACACTTGTGACCGACGAGCCATATTTTGAAATAGAAGACACAGCAGGAGAAATTGCCTTGCACACGGCTGTCGGACAAGGAACCGCTAGGTTTTCCAATCTGGCAAGTTTGACAATGACCATTGCCAACTATGACAAATTTTTTACAAGCCTCCCAAATCAGTTTCAACGTCACAAAGAGAGATGCGATATAATTGTGACTTGTGGTGTCGATAGATATTTCGTGCTGGGAGAAATAAAAGACAGCACCAACATCAAGCATTACAGAAAAAAAGCCAAAGCGCAACTTCTTAAATCTCTGACGGCTTTGGTGGCTGTTCCACAAATTTCGGCATTGATCCATGGGAAAGCCATTAAGCGATGTTGTTATTTCAATAAGCAGCCGTCAAGTTCTCCCGCGCCAATTAATGCCGTAGCAGCATTCAATAGATTATCTACTCTTGTTCCTGACGGCTTAAAGATGACTCATTCGGAAATAGAGAATCTAAACTTTGAGTTTTGGGAATATCTGGGAGGGCAGACATTGACACTAACAAGGTAGTGCATCGAATGAAGTTTCGTGCTGAAATGCCAATACTTTACCAAGCCTGAAACCATGCGATTACCCCACTTCTACACCAAAAATCCCTGTATCCCTTGTTCCATAGGACACACAAGGCTTTTCCTTTTGAGGTAGTTTTGATATGAACGCCCTCAAAAACACGATACAATTTTATTTTGAGGGCGTTTTGATTGTCGGTGTAATATTTACTCCGGCTTCCAATTACGGTCAAAGGTAGATTTTAAGCCTTGCCAGCACTCGAAGTAATCACGCTGAAGCATACCGATTTCAAGGGCAAATTTTGTAGGCTTCACGGCGAAGCGGGTTTCAAACATAAAAGCAAGTGTGGCATCAATGTAATGCGGCTTCAAATCCGCGTTGACGGCTTTGGTGTAGGTGGTCGAATCGGGTCCGTGTCCCGACATACAGTTATGCAAACTGCATCCGCCCGGCACAAAACCTTCTTCTTTTGCATCGTACACGCCATAGACCAAGCCCATAAATTCGTTCATAAAATTACGATGGAACCACGGTGGGCGGAACGTGTGTTCGGCAACCATCCAGCGCGGCGGGAATATCACGAAGTCAATATTTGCCGTACCGTGAATTTCGGATGGTGCCGTCAAAACCGTGAAAATTGACGGATCAGGATGGTCGAAACTCACCGTGTTAATCGTTTGGAATTTGCTCAAATCGTATTTGTAGGGCGCGCAGTTGCCGTGCCACGCCACAACATTAAGCGGCGAATGGTCTATCTGCGCCGACCAAAGATTTCCGTGAAATTTCGCAATCACGCGAAAATCGCCATTTTTTTCTTCAAATGCCGCCACAGGCGAGAGAAAATCACGCGGATATGCCAAGCCGTTTGCACCAATCGGACCCAAATCCGGCAAACGAAATGTGGAACTAAAATTCTCGCAAATATAGCCACGAATCTCGCCTTGAGGCGCTTCGACTTGAAATTTTATGCCACGCGGAATCACACAAATCTCGCCCGGATTCACCTCTAAAACGCCCAATTCCGTTTTAAAAATATGCTGCCCTTTTTGTGCAACAATGAGCATTTCGCCGTCGGCATTGTAGAAAAACGAGTCCGTCATGGACGTATTGGCAGCGTAGAGATGGATTGCGCAGCCAACGTGTGTTGCCGCGTCTCCGTTACCGCCCATCGTCACGATACCGCTCACAAAGTCCGTCCCCGCAATTGGCGCGGGAAGCGGGTTCCAGCGTAATTGATTCGGCGAAGTCGGTGATTCATCAAAGGGCGTGGAGCGAATGAGTTTATTGTCCATCTGCACAAACGGTGTATGCACCACCGACGGGCGAATGCGATAAAGCCACGTCCGGCGATTTTGCTGGCGTGGCATGGTAAACGCTGTTCCGCTTACCTGCTCGGCGTAAAGGTTGTAGGGAACTTTTTGCGGCGAATTTTGTCCAACGGGAAGCGCATTCGGAAGTGCTTCAGAGGCAAACTCATTGCCAAAGCCCGATTGATACTGAATACCGTTCACAACCAGTGATTCGAGAGCTGTTGCTATCATGCTTGAAATCTCCAAAAACACAATGAAAAAGTATTGCTAAAGATTCCTAAATTAGCGTTTTCATGCCGATAGAACAACATCTTTTCCGTATATTTTTCGCTCATGGCGAAACTGATTATCCACAACCATTTTTGTACTGATTATGCTCCGTCTAGTATTTTTTACTCTCGCTACCCTGATTTTTTGCGCTTTTGAAAGCTATTCTATGAACCATACTTCTTTCCCTGCGGACACATCCGCTAAACCGATTGCGATTGCGATTCATGGCGGTGCGGGAACAATCCGTCGGAGCGCCATGACTCCTGAAGCCGAGGCGGAGTACCGTGCAGTCCTCACACAAGCACTTCAAGCCGGACACGCCGTGTTGAAACGCGGCGGAACGTCGCTGGATGCGGTTTCGGCGGCGGTAACAATCATGGAAGATTCACCGCTTTTTAACGCTGGCAAAGGTGCTGTGCTGACTGCCGATAGCACCGTCGAACTTGATGCCGCAATTATGGACGGAAAGACGCTCAAAGCGGGCGCAGTCGCTGGCGTACGCGGTATAAAAAATCCGATTCTGCTCGCAAGGCAGGTCATGGAAAATTCCGAACACGTAATGCTTGCGGGCAAAGGTGCAGAGCGCTTTGCAGAGGAGCGAGGTTTTGAGAAGATGCCGGATAGTTATTTCATTACCGACCGCCGCTCACAAGAACTTGTTCGGGCAAAGCAGAAGGATGCAAAAAAGCCACTTTCGCCCGATGAAACACCCGCCACGCCGACAAAACGCGACAGTACCAGCAAAAATAAGCGCAGCGAGATGTTTCAAGAAACTGCACCACTTGGCGATTATTCACACGAAGGCAAAAAATTTGGTACTGTTGGAGCTGTTGCACTTGACAGCAAAGGGAATCTTGCCGCAGCAACATCCACGGGCGGTATGACGAATAAAAAGTACGGGCGAATCGGCGATGCACCAATTATCGGTGCTGGCACATATGCGAGTAATGCCACTTGTGCTGTTTCCGCTACCGGACACGGGGAATATTTTATTCGGAGCGTCGTGGCGCATGATATAGCGGCGCTTGTGGAATATAAAGGGATGAAGATTTCGGCAGCAGCGGACGAGGTAGTAATGAAGAAATTAGTCGAACGAGGCGGAAGCGGCGGCGTTATCGCCGTTGATGGTCAAGGCAATATTGCGATGCCGTTCAATAGCGAAGGAATGTATCGGGGATGTATTACGGTGGACGGAAAAATCATTGTGGAAATTTTCCGAAACGAAAAGAAGTAAAGGCTTTAGAGGAAAATTAGGCAAGGAAGGAGAGCGAGGCGGAGATTTTTTGTTTTTCTGTTTAAAGCTGCTTTCGTATATTACGGCTTCCTGTTCTTTGTCAAAACAACGTTTTGCCCGTTGATAACGGGTAAGTATTGTTTTATCATCACCTTCCGGGACAAGTCGTCACGCACTTGTCTCATTTTGCTCAAGGTTTGTTCAGTATCGGACACATTTTTTGACCAATGATGTTCCATTCTGAAGCAAATCAAGAGCGTTTTTGCGCTTAAAAGGGAGACAATTTTGGTCGAGGCGCTTGTATTGATACCGTCTTTCGTCATTTTGAGGTTCTGCAAACCATAATGAGATTACGGAATATGATGCAAAGCGTGTGCCAGAGTTTCATTTCGGCGTAGTCTGCACCGCTACGGTATGGCGCGGGTATATGTTTTTGTCTTGATGTCGTCAAAAATCACCCCAAAATGCCGTAATAATTTCTATGTTTTTTTGCACCATATTCAATCGGAGGCGTAATGCATCGTTGGAAAAGTACCCTGTGGATGCTGATAACTGGCTTTGTGGCAATTTTTCTCTTGATTCCCTCTCTACCGCTTCAAGCGGCACTCAAACTCAAGAAAAAAGCCGTGAAGTATGTGAAATACAAAGCCAAGCATAAATACAAAAAATATAAACGTCATCGCGCTGCGTGTAATACAACGCAAGGGAAAACGCAAGCGTTGGCTTTTCTCCAATCAAGCAAAGAGATTGCAGCATTGGCGGGCGTAGAATACCGCCCCGACCCAAATCTGCAACGCTATATGGACGACGACGGCGAGGAACTCGTTGATGAATTAGATTTTAACGGTCTTCCCTCTTCAGAAGACGAGGAATTAGAAGACGATATGTCGGAAAATTTCTCTGCCGATGTTAATTCTTTCCAAAAACTGTGGATGTCGTATATGCGTAATGTTGACCCCGCTTCAGCAAACACGCAAGGTGAGATGATTACTCAATCCGGTTTGAAAAAGCGCGAGTTAATGGCGGCTGTTATGGACTGGATTGGAACGCCGTACTATTATGGCGGCACTCAACGCAGTGGTATTGACTGCTCTGCCTTTACTGGTGCTGTACACCGCATGATTGCAGGCATTGTGCTTCCTCGTACCGCCGCAAGTCAATCATCGGTTGGCGAGCAAGTCCGCGAAGGCGATAAACTGGAGTTCGGCGACTTGATTTTCTTCAATACTCGCCGCGCGGTCTATGTTTCCCATGTTGGGATGTATCTTGGTGACAATCTTTTTGCCCATGCAAGCTCCCGGTACGGTGTTACTGTTTCATCACTTACGGCTGATTATTACAAGAAGCGTTTTATTGGTGCCCGTCGTTTGCGTCCGGCAGATTTAGATAATCTTACCCCGCAACGACTTGGCAGTATCCCAAGCAATATCACGCCCAATGGCGCTATTTTACATATCGGCACCAACTCAAAACTTCGTTCCGCACTTGCCGCGCAAGACTGATAGAGAGGTTTTGACTCTTGGTAAACTCTATTCGACTCATCGCCCAAGCAGCATGATTACTTTTTTCAAGTGACACTGCTTCTTGGGCGATGAGTTTTTTATTTTCTTAAATCTCCATCTACTATGCTTTTACGTCATTGGATTGCTTCGATTATCGCTCTCACAAGCCTCACCGCCTCAACTCTTACTGCTCAAATCCCTGCTACACAAGCATCGGTGCGAGTTCGTGTGGCAGTTGTGGGGGATTTTATGTGCCATGATTCTCAGATAAGTGCAGCATTACAAAGCGACGGAAGCTATGATTATACAACTTGTTACACGCATATTGCGCCGCTTATTGCGAAAGCAGATTTTGCTTTCGGCAATCTCGAAACTGTTCTTGCCGGAAAAGCAAAGGAATACACGGGCTATCCTGCATTTAACTCGCCTGATTCCTACGCCACCGCCATTAAGCAAGCGGGCTTCGATGCGCTGACGACGGCGAATAATCACTCTTTTGACCGTCAGTATTTTGGCGTGAAACGAACATTGGAGGTGCTGGATAGCCTCGGCATACCCCACACCGGCACAACAGAATCTCAGCAAGAGCGCTCCAAACCTCTTGTTATTGCCGTGCAAGGCATTAAAATCGGCATTATTGCCTATTCGTATGGACTCAATAACGGTGCCGCACCACAAGCAT
>JAAFHM010000675.1 GCA_013298375.1 Ignavibacteria bacterium
GCTGTCGGATGCGGTTTGTACGGGCTTGCAGTTGGCAAATTTTTGGCAAGATTTTTCGCGGGATTTGCCTATCGGACGGGTCTTTATTCCTCAAGAAGTCTTGCGGCAATGCGGCTTGGAAAGCGCAGATTTGCTGGCACTCTATGATAATTCTCGCAAAGAATCCGGCGACTCCGCGTTAAATTTGGTTAAGGAACGATTTTCTCAATGCTTTACGCTTCTTTTTCAGCAAACAAAGTCGTATTTTGCGCACGGCAGAGGTTTACTTCCGACAATACCGCACAAGCGGCTTCGAGCGGAACTTTCCCTCACTATCGCAGGCGGAGAGCGCATCGTTAGTACTGCCTACGAACAGCAACACCGCATCTTGTTTCACCGCGTCAGCATTTCCCAACGTGATGTTCCGGCGCTTCTTGCGCGGTCTGTTCGGCTCTTCTTTACCCGATAAATGCTTGTTTTGTCCCCAAAATTGTTTTAACGTTCAACCTCGCCGAGGGTGCAACCATGACTACTCTGCTGACCAATACTGGCATAGATTCTTCGCTTGAAGATACCTTGCCGCTTCCGCAACACAACACGACCAATTTTTTCTACTCCTTTTCGCTCCTGCCAAAGGAAGAGCGCGAGGCGATTCACACGGTCTATGCTTTTTGCCGCTACACCGACGATATTGTGGATATAGATACGCCGCAAAGCAGCCTTGGTGCGGATGTGAGCCTCCACGCCGCTACGCAGCGCAAGCGCGAAAGGCTTGACCGTTGGCGGCGCGAGGTAGAGCGCTGTTATAGCGGCACTTCGACGCATCCGATTATGCTGCCACTGACGGCGGTTGTCAATCGGTTTTCCATTCCTCAACAATATCTGCAAACCCTGATTGATGGCTGTGAGCGCGACCTTGTGCAGCATCGTTACAAGACGTTTGAGGAATTGAAAGAATATTGTTACAGCGTTGCCAGTATCGTGGGCTTAATATCCATTGAAATTTTTGGCTACAAGTACGATGAAACCAAGGAATACGCGGTAAATCTGGGCTACGCGCTGCAATTAACCAATATTCTCCGGGACATTAAGGCGGACAGCGATAATGGGCGTATTTACTTGCCGCAAGAGGATTTGGAGCGATTTCATTATAGCGAAGAAGAATTGCAGCGCAATATTTACAACGAAAATTTTGTGGAATTGATGCGATTTGAAGCTCGCCGTGCGCGGGAATACTATCACAAAGCCCGTGCTGCCTTGCGCCCGGACGAAAGTATCACGATGTTTGCGGCGCAAATTATGGATGCGATTTATTACCGCCTATTGGAAAAAATTGAAATTGCGGATTACAACGTTTACAAAGGAAAAATTTCCGTCTCGACGGCGCATAAATTCTTAATTGCACTGCGACTGTGGATGAAGACGCATTTGTTATTGAAAAAATCGTAAGCGTCCAGATGCGTAAAGCGCTGTCGTATTCGCCCCCTTGATAAAGGGGGAACGGGGGATTAAACGTTTTGAACACTGCTCCACGTCTCTTGTTGCATGAAAAAATCCCCCGTTCCCCCTTTGTCAAGGGGGCGAATGAGTGAAATTACGGTAAGACTTGAATTATTAGCCCTCAAAAGCACCAACAAAAAAAGATTGTAACCTTTTCATCTGCGATTCGTTTTTTCCACAAAATTGTGTAACTTGTCTTTGCGTTGTTTACCGTGCTTTCGCGCCTTATTCTAACGCTGTTTCGCACAGTTTTCCACAACCCAATTTGTTTGCTTGACTATGCAATACACGTTTACACCAGAAGAACTCCAAAAAATTGAATCCATGAAAGCCCGCTATCCCGAAGGAAAAGCAGCACTGATGCCCGTTCTCTGGATGGCACAAGCAAAATGGGGCTGGCTCTCGGACGATGTGATGCGGTGCGTTGCCGAAGTGCTTTCGCTCCCGCTTGCGCACGTACGCGGTGTGGCAACGTTTTATACGATGTACTTCAAAAAGCCGATGGGCAAGTACCACGTTCAAGTCTGCACCAACGTTTCCTGTATGTTGCGTGGCGGCGATACGCTTTTTGCGCAAGTCAAGGCAAAATACGGCATCGGACATAACGAATGCACTGCAGACGGACGACTGTCGCTGGAAGAAGTCGAGTGTATGGGCGCTTGCGGAGGCGCACCGATGATTGCTATTAACGAAGATTATCACGAAAACGTCAGTTATGCCGACGTTGAGCGACTCATAGAATCGCTCACGTAGGCATGAGATTTACTGCGGTGGCTTTTTGGAGGAAAATACGCCGCATCACACAGCATAAAAAGGATAGTGATTATGGACAATTCTCTACATAGTTTATCCCTTGAGAACAAGGTAGAATCACATCAATCTCGGCGTGAGTTCTTGCGCAATACCCTTGCATTATCGGTTATTGCTGCCGGTTGCGGACCAAGTACAATTTTAGCAAAAGTTCTGCCCGATGATTTGATCGAAAAAGGTGCGTCTTTAACGGGCATTTACACGCTTCGCTTTAGTGAGTTTACTGCTCTGCGTAGCGTTAACGGATT
>JAAFHM010000092.1 GCA_013298375.1 Ignavibacteria bacterium
ATATCCACAATGCCGGAAAGCCGCCCGCCGTACTCCGCAGGAAACGCACCTTTGATAACGCGCACATCGCGGATGGCATCACTATTGAACGTGCTGAGAAAGCCTCCCAAATGCGAGGGATTATAGACCGTAACGCCATCAAGCAAAATCAAATTCTGGTCGGGTGAACCGCCGCGAATATAGAGACCACTGGAAAGTTCGCTGCCGCTTTTGATGCCGGGCATTAGCTGTAAAACACGGAAAATATCGGACTCGCCGCCAAGCACGGGCATCTTTTTGGCAAATTCGGTATTGAGCGCTACTGTGCTGATGCTGCGCGTGGCAGCGGCTTCGCGGGCGCTTTCAATCGTCACTTGCTGCCCCCGAATATTCTGCGTTTGAAGCGGTACGTTCAGGCGTAGGTTTTCATTCCTAACAAGAATTTTCTGTGCGAAATTTTTATAGCCAATTCCTCGCACAACAAGAAAATATGACCCTTCTGGCAGGTTGGGAATGGAATAAAAGCCAAATTTATTGGTGCGTGTGCCGCTTATTGGCTTCGATAACATTCCCGAAGAAGATTGCGCCGTGTCGCGCAGTACCATGACCGTTATCCCGATAACGGCTTCGCCCGAAGCTGCTTCGCTGATAATACCGGAAACCGTAGCGGAAATCGCCGTTGGAGCCTGACCGGAAGGCTCTCCAGCAACTTGAGCATATAGCAGAGAAGGAACGACTTGACTAACCACCGAAAGCCAAGCAAAACAGACCACAAGGCATCGCAAGCCAGCACCACGTAAGCGGCGTAGCATAAAAATTATAGCCATGAGAAAAGAAAAATGGTTGAAAAAATAAGCGCCAAGGGACAATGTGAAACTCGAATTCTGAATTTGAGTCACCGTCCCATAGAGATACCAACACGAAGAATGAAGAAACTGTACAGTAGGCAATAAGCAAAAACCCAATTTTTTTTTAAGAAGTCTGTCGAGGTAGTTGTTCATGAAGACGTGCAAACCTACAACGATTTTTTTTGAGACACAAAATTTTTTTTCATAGCAGACAAAATTTAGGGAGGTGAAATAAATCAAAGTGTGTTTTAAGCGGCAATTCTATATTCAGAAAGGATAAAACTGCATACCCAACACCCGCTTGAGTGGTAGCGTATTTTGCTCGTTTCAGTCGCCGGAGGGGAAGATTTTTTTACCTTCTTCCGTATAATTCAATCCAACATCCCAATTTTTGCGTAAATTATCGCATGGCGTTCAATCGCACCGTAAATGCAAAGTCCACAATACAGGTGGAATCGTGGCTTTGCACCCTACCTCTTTACTCATCATTTTTCTTTGGAGAATCGTTATGAAACCATTTCGTTCTATGTTGTTGACCTTGGCGATGCTTGCCGTTGGCTGTGGTACGGCGTTTAGTCAGCAGTTTTTTAGTTTGGCGTTCGATGGCAATGATGTATCCCAACCTGTTACAACGCCTGCCACAGGCAGTGGTTGGGCGATTTTAAGTGCGGACAAAAGCCAACTCACCTACACCTTTGCGTATGCAAAATTAAGTGGACGGGTGACAGTAGCGCACTTTCATTATAGCAAAGCTGGTTTACGCAATCCCACACCAACACAATCAATTACTGTGAGCGATACCGCTACAAGCGGCTATGTCACAGGTTCATGGGCAAATCTGACGGCGGCACAAGCCGATTCCTTGCTGTCGGGAAGTGTGTATATCAATCTTCACACCGCCGCTAATCCGGCTGGTGAGATTCGCGCCCAAGTCAATCCTGTGGCTGGTACGGGGTACGCACTGGCATTGAGCGGGGCAAATCAATCTCCTGTGGTTAATACTCCCGGTCGTGGTGCTGGTTACGCAGTTTTATGGAGTGATTCGACATTGCGGTATCACATGACGTTTTCAGGTTTAACAGGTGCAGTGACCAATGCTCATTTTCACAATGGCGCAGTAGGAGTTTCTGGCGGAGTTGCTCAAGCAATCTCATTTATGGCAACCGACAATACGTTAAGCGGTTCATGGAAACTGAGCGCAGCAGCTCTTGATAATTTGCGCGGTGAGCGTCACTATGTGAATGTTCACACTGCCGCTAATCCCGGTGGCGAAATTCGCGCTCAAGTGCGTAACCCTATTGGACAATTCTTCTCACTGGCACTTGATGGCAGCGACCCATCCCAACCCGTTACAACCCCTGCAACTGGTAGTGGCTGGGCGGTTATGAATGCTACACGGACACAAATAAATTATACCTTTGCTTATGCACAACTGAGTGGGCGAGTAACGGCAGCACATTTTCATTACAGCAAAGCTGGCTTACGCAATCCCGCGCCAACGCAAACGATTGTGGTAAGCGATACAACATCAAGCGGCTATGTCACCGGATCATGGTCTGGCCTGACAGCAGCACAAGCCGATTCTTTGCTTTCGGGTAGTGTGTATATTAATCTTCATACCGCCGCTAATCCCGGTGGCGAAATTCGCGCTCAAGTGAATCCAACTATCGGTACAGGCTATGCGCTGGCACTGAGCGGGTCAAATCAAAACCCCGTCATTAACACGCCTGGTCGTGGCGCAGGTCACGCCGTTCTCTGGACAGACTCAACACTGCGTTATCGCATGACCTTTTCGGGTTTAACAGGCGCAGTTACTAATGCTCATTTCCACAATGGCGCAGTAGGAGTTTCCGGTGGAGTGGCTCAAGCAATTCCATTTATGGCAACCGACAACACGCTAAGTGGCTCATGGAAACTCAGTCCGGCAGCAATTGATAATTTGCGCGGCGAACGCTACTATGTCAATGTTCACACTGCCGCTAATCCCGGTGGCGAAATTCGCGCCCAAGTGCGTCCACCCAATTTCACTGCCGTCAGTGTCCGTCAAGTCGCTACACTCGACGCAACGCGCCTGAATGTGCTTGTTTCGCCGAATCCTGCTATGGAAATGGTGACGATGAGTTTTGCTCTGGCGCAATCGGGCAAGGCGAGTCTGCGCCTGTATGATGCTTTGGGCAGAGCCGTTTCGGAAGCGGTCGAAGGCGTGTGGGCGGGCGGCAATGCAAGTGCGCAGTTCAACGTCAGCAATTTGAATAACGGCGTTTATTATTGCCGCATCACGCTGCTTGGCGGCGAAACTGCTGTGCAGGGCTTTGTTGTGACGCGGTAAGGAGATATTTTGTCGCTTGGATCGTTGGTTCAAGCACAAAAAAGTAGGAAAATAGATAACAAAATTTTATTTTTGAGACAGCCGTATAAATTTGGTTTTTGTTCTACTTAAGCATTGAGGGTGTATAATGGAAGGCAATTAAGTTAAATTGAAACTTGATTCTTTATGCTGTGAGCAAAAGTGATCAACACACAGAAGAACAAACGAAATAATATTCTAGTACAGGCAGCATTTTCATGCTGCCTGTGTAGTTTTATAGTGCATCTATTTCATAAAAATTTTGTGACTATATGAGCATTAAAGAAATCCCATCTAAACCTGAGTCTGGCTTTTGGGTTGGTATTCTGAGCATTGCGCTCAGTGTCATCGGCATCGGGCTAATATTTCGGGACGGTACAGAGCAGCGCATTATAGCATTGTCTGTTGTGATCGCAAGCCTGATATTAGGGCTTGCTACGGCTGTTTACCTCCTGCAACGTTTGAAAAAAGAAAGCCTTGCAGATATCACAACATCTATGGCAGAGATGCGCGAAGAATTTAGAAATTATTTACAAACAGTCAATCCTCAGGGTTATTACATCTTCTCAACATCAATCTTCTACTCGACAGAAGATGGCATACGATGGAAATATGAACTTGTGCGGTCTATCCAGTGCAAGCAGCCGTTTATGAAAGAATTTATGTATAAATTCAAATGGACTGGCGCAACGATTCGTTCTATTGTGTCCCAAACTCACCCCTTGGAAGGCGATGGGCTACAGCAGATAACTCATGCGGAAACTCGTGATGTACCGGATATACTCGTTATCCCATTCTCAAATAATTTATGGCTCAATGATGTAGCAACAATACATTTCGCAATGGAGCTTGAAGATCCACAAAAAAACGCCATTCCATATGTGCGCTATCGTGTTGAGCATCCCGTAAAATTTGTGCAATTTCATGTAGAATTGAAGCACTGTCAAGACCTTCCGCCTGCAAAATTTGAATGTTCTCTTTCTAAAGGCGGAACTGGTATGGCTCGCTCAATAGAGATGATCTCATTTGATAAAAACTCACGGTCTTACCGACATATTCTTGCTAATCCTGAAATTGGATTCACCTATACCTTAACTTGGGAGAAAAACTATGCTTAGTCGCGTCGCTGATTCGATGTACTGGATGTGCCGCTATATTGAGCGGGCAGAGAATACCGCACGGTTTATTGCGGTCAATTTTATTTTGGCGTTGGATGCCCCCGACCCCAATGGCGCTCAATGGATGCCGCTTGTGATGGTGTCTGGTGATAATACGCTTTTTGAGAAAAAATACTCCACGCCAACGAAAGAAAACGTGATGAATTTTCTCATGTTCGACACCGACAATCCCAATTCCATTTTGTCCTGCCTGACTTCCGCACGGGAGAATGCGCGTTCTATCCGCGAGATTATTTCTTCCGAGATGTGGGAACAGGTCAATAAATTTTACCTTCTCGTCCGCGACCTCGCCATGCAAGCCCGTACAGACTTTAGTGTGATAGCGAACCAATTCGAGATGTTTACCAAAATGAAACTCTCGGCGCACCTCTTTGAAGGTGTAATGGCGGCTACGATGTCGCACAATGAAGCGTGGCATTTCGGGCGTTTGGGGCGCTTTTTGGAGCGGGCAGACAAAACATCGCGGATTTTGGATGTAAAATATTTTATTTTGCTGCCCGACATTACGGATGTTGGCTCGTCGCTGGACAATATCCAATGGGCAGCCGTCTTGAAATCGGCAAGCGCACTAGAGATGTACCGCAAAACCTATCACCGCATTGACCCCGTGTTGGTGGCGAGTTTCCTGCTGCTCGACGACGTATTCCCGCGCTCTATTCGCTATGCCGTGAGCCGCGCCCAGCGCTCGCTTGCGTCCATTACTGGCAATCCTATCGGGCGCTTTGACACTCAACCTGAAAAACTTATCGGCAAACTTCGCTCCGACCTCGAATTTACCGACATTAAGGAAATTTTCACCACAGGTTTGCATGAATGTTTGGACGACGTACAAATCAAATTAAATGACATTGGCGCAAGCGTCGTCGAGACGTTTTTCACTTTGCGTCCGATGGAAATGATGCAGTTTCAAAGTCAGAATTTTCAAACTCAAAGTCAGAATTAAGGCATAAGGAATGGTATCACCATGAACATCTTCACAACCGACCGCGTTGCTGCGCTCCTGCCGCGCCTACGCACTTTCGTTGCTCAAGAGATTATTCCTCTGGAAGCCGCATATCTACACGGCTCTTTTCGCGCACTCGAACCGCAACTTGAGGCGTTGCGCGGGCGCGTGAAGGAAATGGGGCTGTGGACACCGCATCTTCCCGTTGCCGACGGTGGTTTGGAATTGACCTTGACCGAGTTCGGGATGGTGAGTGAAGAACTTGGTCGCAGCCCGCTTGGACACTATGTTTTTAACTGCCAAGCGCCCGATATTGGCAATATGGAATTGCTGCACCAATTCGCCACGCCGAAGCAGAAGCACACGTTTTTGGAGCCACTGATGCGGGGCGAGATTCGCTCTTGCTTTGCGATGACCGAGCCGGAATTTGCAGGGTCGAATCCCGTCAACATGGCAACAACAGCCGTGCGTGAGGGCGATGAATATGTTGTCAATGGTCATAAATGGTTCACATCCTCCGCCGATGGCTCGGCATTTGCCGTGACGATGGCGGTGACGAATCCCGCCGAAGCTCCTCACAAACGCGCAAGTATGATTATCGTTCCGACGAATACGCCCGGTTTCCAACTTGTGCGCAATATCAAAATTATGGGCGACGAAGGCGATAGTTACGCCAGCCACGCCGAAGTACGCTTCGAGAATTGCCGCGTTCCGGCAAGTAATCTGTTGGGTAAAGAAGGGGCGGGCTTCGCACTAGCGCAACACCGCTTGGGACCTGGGCGTATCCACCATTGTATGCGCTTTATCGGCATTTGCGAACGGGCGCTGGATTTGATGTGCCGTTATGCGGTTGCGCGGGAACTTTCGCCCGGAAAACCGCTTGCCAGCAAGCAAATCATTCAAACATGGATAGCCGAAAGCCGTGCGGAGATAGACGCAGCAAGGTATATGGTGCTGCATACTGCCGACGGCATTGATAAAAATGGCGCTCAAGCCATGAAAGAATCTATCTCGACGATTAAATTTTTTGTGGCAAATGTGCTTCAACACGTTCTTGACCGCGCTATTCAAACGCATGGTGCGCTTGGCATTACCGACGACACGGTGTTGGCGTATTGGTACAGGCACGAACGCGCCGCACGTATCTACGACGGACCCGACGAAGTACATAAAACTGTGCTTGCCAGAACAATTCTCAAGCAGTACGGATACGACGTGCAAAGCGCGTAGGTGGAAACAACAAGGATTATCGCCCGTGAAGAGCATGACCACAAAAACAGTAGTAATTATTCAAGTATGCCTGAATGATGTCGCATTCGCCCCCTTGATAAAGGGGGAACAGGGGATTTTCGGTATGAGATGTAAGTTCTCGCAACACCAAGTGAGTGGTAAATCCCCCGTTCCCCCTTTATCAAGGGGGCAAATACCTGCTTTTTTTCTTTCAGCGCACCTGTTTTTGCTTCTGTTCTTAACGGCATCCTTTCCCCTTTTTGCCCAAACAAAAGTAACGCTTCCCGCCAAACCCACCGCGAGTAGCACCAACGCCAACCTCACGACCACAAACGCCACCGCCAGTACCAATGCAGCCTCGCAAGCCTTACGAGCGCTGGTGCAGGAAAAACAGGCTGCAAGCACCGCCAGTATTCGACTCTTTGCCCCAATGCGTGAGCATGGACGTATGATGCTGACTTCGACGCAAGCATTTATCACGATTGAAAAGCGTGATCGGCAATGGCAGGACTATACGGGCTTGCCCGATATGCTTGCAGAGCGCTTGCCTGCTACTTTCCCGCTTTTTTTGGGGCTGCAAGGCGCATACAACCACCTTGCTATTCTGGGCGCAGGAACCCGAGACGTTGCCGTTATGATGAATGGGCGAAGTGTGCGTAATGTGGCGCTGGGGGCGACATTTTTGGAGCAGCTTCCCCCCGAAATGGCAGAACAAACCGAAGTATTTATCGGCTCGGACGCAGCAATCTTGGCAAATAATGCCGCAGGAGCATTGATAAACGTTCAGGAAGTACGCCACGACACGAAAAATCTCTACACAAGAATTTGGTATCAACAATTCGGCGACCAATTCACTGCCGCCGATGTGGATATTAGCCACAATGCCGCACCAAACCTCAATATCACCATCGGCGCACGTACCCAAAGCGCAAGCCGCATCTACAACAATACCGCCAGCCGCCTTTGGAACGTGCGGGCAATGGTGCGCTGGAATCCGTCTTCGACTGCCAGTTTGACCTTTTCCTATCTCGGAACGCAGCAGCGCTTGACAGCGAATGGCGGCTTGCTTTCGACGATGAGACCAGACCTGATAACCTCCGCAACGATATTCAACGAACTGCAAGAAAACACGCTCCGGCATGATTTTACGCTCACAGGAAGCGCTTTTCTGACGCGAGATTCGAGCATCGCCGCGACGCTTTCGGCATACACCAGCATTGACGGGCGAGCATTGGAGCGCTCAAGTCTGCAAGGAGTGTTTACGGCAAATGGGCAGTCGGGAGGCGGTTTGACGGGAGCGCCGGATGTGCGTATCACCCAATCAACCAGTACGAATCTCACACTTGGCGCTACGGGGCGCATTGAGACGCACGTTTCGCTCTTTTCGGTACTGGAAGCCTCATTGCTGGCGGGCGGGACGGTGGAGCTGAATTCGATTCCGAGTAGCATTTATTGGGATAATCAAGCCCGAGAAAATTTGTTCCGTACACGTGTTCAAGGTGAGGTGAGTGCATTTGGGCGCTTAGGCTTCCAATTATCGAAGAGTTTGGATGTAAGTGGCGGAGCGCGTTTCACAATTGTAGGCGCATACACAGGATTATCTCTTGGAGCAAAAGTCGCCTTAAATCTTATTCATTCCACGAGTGGAAATCTTCAATTCTGGGCAGATGCTTCAAGGAGTTTCCGATTACCTTCTTTGTCAGAAAGCGGTGCTGCTGGACTTTCATTCAATGTTCTTCGTCCAGAAGAACATTTACTCGGACTGGCAGGTTTACGATTTTATCAGGAAACAGCACAAAGTACATTTTCATCAGATATTGTAGCATTTTGGCGAGAGATTAGGGATCCGATTGTTTATCAAATAGAAAACGTTCCGTTAGCTGTTCTGGATAATTCTGTTAGCATTCCTGTCGCTACTGTTTCAACACTTGCGACAATCAGCGCATTCAATGGCAGAAGTCGCACGATTTTGGGTGCTTCGGTAACAATGAACTGGCACGTAAAAAATATTCTTTTCGGTGGCGGATTGGTTGTGAGCGGCTTTGCGAATGGGACACTATCGCAGACAGACGGAAAACTTGATGGACGATTACCTTTGTTGTACGCAGGGGCAACGGCGCAATACGAGTACATCTTTGGGCGAGATGTGTTGCGGGCGGGGGTACGGGTGCGGGTGATGACCCCATTTGTTGGAGAGCGCTTCTCGCCAATGCTCTGGGCTTACGTGCCGGGCAGCGAAGAGCAGGGTTTGACGGGGAACGGAATTGATGTTGTTGCTGGGGCGGAAGTATTTGGTAGTTTATTTATTCGTGCCACGTACCAGAATGCGCTCAATTTGCCGACCTTTACCGTTGCAGGGTATCCACAATTCCCTTCGGTGCTGCGGTTCACGGTTTCAGCGACGATATTGGGGAATTGATGTCCGTGCTTTCGGCAAAAGACCATTGGAGGGGTGTGACTTTTTGCACTTTGCTGCCTCTTACCAAAGAGAAACGGCTACTTTCCCAACCCTATTTTTGCTCAAAGCGCCATGAACACTCGCGTTGCTCTTTTATTTAGTCTCGTCATCGGGCTTTTTGCCTGTTCCGATGGAAATATTCTCACACCACGCAATTTCACTCGTCTCGACGAGGCAGAGGCACGTTGGAAAGCGCATGGTATCAAGCAATACACGCTAACGCAGCGGCGTTCATGCTTCTGCGGTCCATTAGCATTCCCAATAACACTCCAGATTGATAGTGCGGGCAAAATCGTCCGCGCCCGCGATGCCAAGGGCGATTCCATCAATACAGCCTTTGGAACGAGCATTGAATCTATCTTTGCGAATATTCGTGCCATGCAAAGCCGCACGGATGCTTCGTTTGAAGTGCGGTATGATTCTGTCTATGGCTATCCGCGTTTTTTGAGTGCTGACCCAATCAAACAAGCGATTGATGATGAATACGTGCTGGAAACAATGCTTGTGCGCTAAGAACGAACAGCAAAAGCCCCGTATGCCAGATAGAATGCGGCACACAGGGCTTTTTTCTTGAATGGGTGCTATAAAGAAGCACAGGAATCTACGGTGATGTGTTTTTGGTCGATTTCCCGGCAGTAAATTCCTGCCAAAGTATGTCCTGAAGAGCCTTCCAGACTTCATCGCGTGGAATTGTCCGCACGACATTTTCTCCACGCAAAAAGGCTTCTTCGCCGACAACGAGGGTGCGGTGTGGTGTATTGAAGGGTGTCCAATGCGCCAGCCCAAACTCATTGAAGACAAAGAGCGCCACAGTTGGAAGTTTCCATGCTGCCGCCAAATGCACTACCGAAGTATCGGGCGTAAAAACGGCATCGCATTCATGAAGCATTGCCGCAAACTCGTGGAGTGAAGAGGCTGGCGGGGCGCTGTACAACGACGCACCATTAATATCGCCACTCTGAATCGCCGCCTGAATCGCTTGAATTTCCCCAGCGTAATCAGGCATACCCATCAGCATCACATCAAATGCCGGAAACGCAGTCTGCATCTGTTCTATAAGCCATATAAAATTTTCTCGCCCCCAATACATTTCCTCACCGCGACCACTCAGATTGACTCCCAAGCGCCATTTTCCTTGCTTGGCGGGCAGTTTGGCTTTTGCTGCGCGAATATCTTCGCCCGTGAGTGGATATTCCAAATCAAGATTGCTTGCCGAAGGATCAATATCAAATGGCAAAAGTAATTGCGTAATACGTTGAACAATATGAGATTGTGTTCGGTCAAGAAGCGGTACAACGTATAAATACGCTGCCGCATTTTCCTTGTCAATACCGACCGAATACATTGCCCCGCAAAACCGCACGAGCAATGATGATGTAAGCGAGGCGTTGTCAATCAAATCAATGACAACATCGTACTCCACCTCTCTCAAAGAGCGCATCAAACCAAGGAGTTTCGGGAGACGCTTTGTGTAACGCCAAACGGTATCGCAATAGGTGAGAACAAGATTTTGCACAGCAATATTATTGTCTCCAAGCATAATATCGATGCGGGCTTCAGGGTATTTCTGGCGCAAGAGTCTCATAATCGGCATCGAGACAATCACATCGCCGATGCGGTCTTGCCGAAGAAGCAGTATGCGGCAATTTGACGGAAGATAAAAACTTTCCTCAGGGCTTTGGACGGTAATTGTAGGCGGATGAAAACCATAGAGGCGCTTGATAAAGGCACGACGAAAAGCGAGTTCAAGACGTTTGAGCATAATACGAGGTAAACAGTGGGATTTTTTCAGGTGTTAGAGGCTTCATCAGTCGGCGTATCGGCAACAGCATAAATGCGTGGAAAAGCGACGGAAAACGTTGCCCCTTTTCGATGCTCCGACTCGCACCAAATTTCGCCATTCATTGCTTCGACTAATTTTTTGACAATGGATAAACCTAGCCCTGTGGAGTGTTCGCCACCCGTTGGACGCGCCGACAGACGGGCAAATTTACCAAAAAGACGCTTTTTATCCTCATCCGTCAGTCCATTGCCTTCGTCGCGGACGCTACAGATGACGTATTCTCTACCGTCGCGCTCCATCACACCAAGTTCAACCCAGACATTTTTGCTCAAGGGCGAGTATTTAACGGCATTGGAGAGCAGATTTTCGATAATCTGCATATAAGCGCTTTGGTCAGCGTGAATGTAGTAGAGTTTATCGGGTTTATCATAGTGGAATATCAGGTTTTTGGGTCGTGCAAGCGCCTCTGCATCAGCAACGAGGGCTGCTATCATCACATTAACTTGCAATTCTTCCAACGATATATTCAGCTTGCCTTCATCAATCATGTTCATATTCAACAGTTGCGTGATAAGCGCCATCATGCGGTTTGCCGACTGACGCATCAAACTATTAAAGTGATGAAGCTCTTCGTGAGAAAGCGTCGCATTGTCGTTTTCAACTAGCTCGGTGAGTGTGAGCATGGTGGAAAGCGGTGTTTTGAGGTCGTGGGCGGCAATGCCGAGAATAGCATTTTTTTCGTTATTCAAATCGTGCAAACGCCCGTTTGACCATGCTAATTCTTGATTGCTCTGCTCCAGTTGCAAAGTACGTTTTCGCACTTCCTCTTTCAAGAGCATATTACGCTGGGCAATTCGGCGCAAACGAAGCTGTACACCACCCAAGACAACACCACAGACAATCAAAAACAAACCACTACGGAACCACCATGTTTCCCAAAATGGCGGCACGATTTGCAAGCGCAAACGAAGTTCACGGGCATTCCAAACACCGTCAGCATTGGTGGCACGGACGCGAAAGGTGTATTCGCCCGCAGGAAGATTGGTGTACGTCGCAAAGTTCCGCGTTCCGAATGAGACAAACTCTTTGTCAATGCCTTCCATCATGTAAGCATACTGGATGCGCTCAATATTCGCAAAATCCAGCGCAGCGAAATCAAATTCTACTAAGTGATCTTTATAGGACAAAGTAAGTTCTTGCAACGCAGAAACATCGGTGTCGAAGAATCGTTCGATATTAAAAATTTTGACCGCCGTTAAGACTATCGGCGGCATGAAGAGTCGTTCACGCAAATTATTGGTGTGAAATATATTCATGCCATTCACACCGCCAAAGAGCATTTCGCCGGATGAAGTGCGATAAAAAGCATTCGTGTTAAATTCATTGCTCTGAAGCCCGTCGCCAGCCTCATAGACGCGAAAGAGATTGTTTTTCTTGTCAAACCGCGCTAAACCTTTGTCCGTCCCCATCCACAAAAAACCGTTAGTGTCTTCCACAATGCCATAGACATACTCATTAAGCAAACCCTGTTGCAGACCGTATTTGATAAATGAGTCATTTTGAGGGTCATACTTCGCAATACCACTCACCGTTGCTATCCACAGCGTACCATCTCTGTCGCGCATGACATGACGCACCCAGCTATTGGGCAAATTTCCTTTGTCGGCATCGCGGAAATAGTGCTTCCAAAGATTGCGCTTGCGGTCAAATCGTGTCAATCCAGCGGCAGTGGCAATCCAGACAGTGCTATCGGCATCGCAGAATACTGCTTGAATGCGGTCATTGCAAATACCCGCCGACGATTGTGGGTCATAGCGGAAGTGGGTGCAAGAATTAGTCTGCGGGTTAAAATAATCCAGCCCACTAAGCGTACCAAGCCACAAACA
>JAAFHM010000450.1 GCA_013298375.1 Ignavibacteria bacterium
CACGCTTGGTAAGCTGCTCCACACTCGCAAACTCGCTTATCGGCGTTTCCTGCATTTCTGTTAAATAGTCGTTGATTTCAGCCGGACGGAACCGTGTCACTCTTGCAAAATCAAGGGTTTGGCGGATCAACTCCTCGCGTTCCTGCAAACGTTCGTGTGTGGCAGTGTCAATCAAGCCGAGTGCGTGTCCATGCCGCATCAAACGGCGGTCGGCGTTGTCTTGACGCAACAGCAAGCGGTACTCGGCGGCGGAGGTGAAAATGCGATATGGCTCTTCAGTGCTTTTGTTCACGAGGTCGTCAATCAAAACGCCGATGTATGCTTCGGAACGCTTGAGCGTAAATTCTTCCTCACCGCGCACCTTGCGAACGGCGTTTACACCAGCGATAAAACCTTGCGTTGCGGCTTCTTCGTACCCCGATGTGCCGTTGATTTGCCCGGCAAAAAAGAGTCCTGAAATTGCTTTGGTTTCCAGCGAAAAACGGAGTTGAAAGGGAAAGAAAAAGTCGTACTCGACGGCGTACCCGGCGCGAAGCAATTCAACGTTTTCCAAACCCGGAATTGTACGCAAACCTCGCAACTGCACATCTTCCGGCAAACTTGTAGAATAGCCGTTCACATAGACCGAGTTTGTATTCAAGCCCTCCGGCTCCAAAACGATATGATGCGAATCGCGTCCGGCAAAACGGTGGATTTTATCTTCGATGGAAGGGCAGTAGCGGGGTCCGCTCCCCTGAATCCGTCCCGTGAACATGGGAGACTGCTCGAATCCTTCCCGCAAAATCTCATGCGTCTGGGCGCTGGTGTAGGTGCTGTAACACACGATGCGATTCTGTACCGACGGAGTGCGGTGCGAGAAGGGAAGCGGTGGCTCGTCGCCTTCGGCAATTTCGGTTTTGCTGAGGTCGATGGATTCAAGCGCTACGCGGGGTGGCGTACCAGTCTTCAAGCGTCCTTTTTCCAAGCCGTAGCTGGTTAAAAGGTCGGAAATGCCCGTTGCGGCTTGTTCACCGAAGCGCCCGCCGACGGTTTTGCACAAGCCCGTATGCATTACGCCATTCAAAAATGTGCCGCCACACAGCACCACTGCTTGGCATCGGAGTTCTGAGCCATCGGCAAGTTTTACGCCCGTCACACGGTCTTTCGCTACGACGATTTCCACCACTGAGCCTTGTACCAAAGCGAGATTCGGTGTAGATAGGACGAGTTCTTGAGCGTATTGCGGATAAAGGTCTTTGTCATTTTGTGAGCGCGGCGACCAAATTGCCGGACCTTTCGAGCGATTGAGCATTTTGAATTGCAAGCCACTTCGGTCGGCAATCATTCCCATTACGCCGCCGAGGGCATCAAGTTCTTTGACCAAATGCCCTTTTGCCGAGCCGCCCACAGCAGGATTGCAGGACAAACGCCCGATAGAATGGGTGTCCATAGATACCAGCGCTACTGTAAGCGGTTTTGCTCCTTGTTTGCCCATCGAAGCGGCGGCAATACTGGCTTCGATGCCAGCGTGTCCACCGCCGATGACGATAATATCAAAAGTATTGTTCATGGTGAAATTCGGGAGAGGGAAAATGTAGAAGCAAGGTTTTGTTGGGATAGAATTATTTGTCGTTGATGACTTTGGAGCAAAAGCAGCGTACTGACTTGTTTGCCAGATATATCAGCAACTCACGTTGAACATTACTGTATGGAGTTAACGCTTATCGGATTCTGGTACAACGCCTTCAGGCACATGGAATACTTCAGCAATAGCAGGCGATTGCTCGCCATTCAAAATAAAAATCAAGTAATCTCCCGCTTCAACAATGGTCGAATCGGCAGGAACTTTAAGCAAGAAACGCTGTCCATCGTGAATTTTCACCATACCAATCGTGATGCAGCCGTATTGTTGTTTAATATCCAAAAAAACTTCGCCGTAGGTCTTGCCGGAATAAGGATTATTCGGAAGAACCTTGTATTCCTGCACATCGTAGTCATTATTCGTCAGTGCGTGCGACAGCAAGTCGTTGTTGAAACGTGCTACATCGGGTTCAAAAATGTAGCTGGCAACAAGTTTTGCAGCAATATCGTTCTTCGATAACACGTATGTTACACCGGCACCAAAGAATGTTTCCTTCAATTGTGTCTGCTCCAGAACAACAAGAAATTTTGTCTCGGGATGAACTTGTTTGATATTGAGAATCGCAATCAGTTTGTCGGTGTCTTGCGGCACATTAAGAAAGACCAAGGATGCTTCGGCGATATTCACTTTTGCAAGACTTGGAATATGATCGTATTGCGCGTAGAGTGCGAAGAAATTTTTCCGAGAAAAATTCTCGTACATTCCTTCTATCATATCTTTGTCATTGACAACCACAGCAACCTGCCGACCTGCCGCCAAAAGACATTCCGCAACGGCTCGTGCAAAATTGTCCCAGCCGATGATAACGACGTGATTGTTGAACGAGGTTCCATTGTAACCCAGCATATACCGTTCCTGAAGTGAGTGAAACCAAGTGGAAAGAATACTGATGAGAAACCCTATTATACCAATACTACTAACCAAAAAAACCGCACCAATAATTTTCCCTGTGGTTGTCACGGGGTACATATCGCCATAACCGACGGTGGTAAGAGTGACCAAAACATACCAAGCCGCATCGCCAAAACCTTTAATCAAGGCTTTGTCATGATGTTTTTCCGCCTCTACCAAAACAACAAACAAATGAATATAGAGCGCTCCCAGTAGAACGAGCCAAATGAACTGTCGCTTTTTTAGCAGAGACAACACGAGTCACCTCCTCAATGTCTTGGGTTTTTATAAAAATCACACCACTTCTTTCAAAAGCTGCTCAATAATCGCAACCGTGGAAACGTTGTCCGCTTCCGCATTGAAGTTCGCAACGATGCGGTGCCGAAGCACAGGCGCAGCCACAGCGCGAACATCGTCCATATCGGGAGCAGTTTTGCCGAGCAAGGCGGCACGGGTTTTTGCGCCGAGAATGAGGTATTGCGATGCTCTGGGACCCGCACCGTAGCTGAGGAAGTCCTTCACAATTTTTATCGTATTGCTCTCCGATGGGCGCGTTGCGTGGACGAGTTTCACGGCAAATTCCACAACGTTATCCGCTACCGGTACACGCCTCACCAAATCTTGATACTGCATAATTTCGGCAGCCGTCAAAACTGGCTTCACCTCTGGTTTGTAGCCCGATGTGGTGTTTTTGACAATGTTCACTTCGTCTTGGAACGAGGGATAATCCAGCCAAAGATTGAACATGAAGCGGTCAAGTTGCGCCTCTGGAAGCGGGTATGTACCTTCCTGCTCAATCGGGTTTTGCGTGGCAAGCACGAAAAATGGTGTGTCGAGTTTGTAGGTCTGACCGCCCGCCGTTACGTTGCTTTCTTGCATTGCTTCCAAGAGCGCAGCTTGTGTTTTGGGCGGAGTACGGTTGATTTCGTCTGCCAAAACGATATTCGCAAAAATGGGTCCTTTAATGAAACGGAAGTCTTTATGCCCCGTGGAGACGTTTTCTTCGATAATTTCCGTGCCTGTGATGTCGCTGGGCATAAGGTCGGGGGTGAATTGGACGCGGTTGAATTTGAGGTCGAGGGCATCCGCGAGGGTGCGGATAAGCAGTGTTTTTGCCAGTCCGGGAACACCGACCAGCAAGCAATGACCACGCGAAAAGAGCGTGATAAGAAGCTGCTCGACGATAGTTTCCTGTCCGACAATAACTTTGGCAATTTCGCTGCGAATAGATTTGACGCTGCCTGCGAGGTTTTCGATTGCTTTGAGGTCGCTCATGGTTGGGTTTTGAGGGTGTGAAAAGTTAGAGTTCTTGTTGTGAGATGTAATATGCAAACATAAGGGAAAATGGACGTTCAGGTTGTTGAAAACTGAGGAGAATTTCTTTCTCTGCAGCTGATAAGACCGTTCTACCTTCAACAATTAAGCGCTTTTGAAGACGAATAAGGTATTTATCGAAGTTATGTAGCGCAGTTACCCGCTTCAGGTCTAAATCATCGCGGTCAAGTCTGTATTTTTGAATAGTTTTCAAACCTATTCCCTTTCGGGTGATTAAGTCGTATTCTTCTTGACAAGGTTACTGATATGGCGAATCAAGTTGTTGAGTTGTTGCTTTGATAGCACCTTGCCTTGCTTGCAGGCTTCGGTAATTCGCTCAATGA
>JAAFHM010000426.1 GCA_013298375.1 Ignavibacteria bacterium
GGATTAAGATCAACAAGAGGATTGGTTGCTATACCACCACTGCCAATGACATTACCAATATCTGTTGAGAGAGGAATACCGTCAACAACATACAACGGCTCATTTGATGCCGATAACGAGGAAGGACCACGTACACGAATAGAGATACCAGAGCCTACTTTGCCGGAGCTTGCTTGTACAACAACCCCTGCGGCTTTACCCTGAATAGCAGCATCTATTGTTGCAACAGGCATATCAGCTATTTCCGCGCCTTTTACTTTAGCAATATTGCCAGTTATCTCGCGCTTAATTGCCGAACCATAGCCAACAACAATAACGTCTTCCAGTTTTTGATAATCTAACGGAAGCACCATGTCAATTGTTGTACGTCCGCTAATTTCAACTTCTTTCTTTTTATAGCCAACCAAACTAAAAACAAGTACCTTGTCATTGTCCGACAAGGCAATATTGTACTGCCCTTGTTTGTTAGTGACAGCGCCTTTATTGGCACCTTTTACTCGGATAGAGACACCAGGCAATGGCGCACCCTCATCATCTTTTACCGTACCTGAAACCTGTGCAAAGACTTCCCCTGCAAAGGCAAAAACGACACCAAACACAACAAAAGCAGCAAACCGCGCAAGACGCGATGAGGTGCTTTGTAGGACTGATGTTGATTGCTTAATAAGCGTATCAACAGTGTTCATAAAGAACTCCTTGATTGAATTGAAAAAATAGGGTTTATGGAGCAGCTAAAATTTATTCTGAAACTTTAATGATTATTGCCGTAGTATCCCGAATACGAGAAGATACCCTGTACTTTCTCAGTATGCAAAATTATTGTGACGAATGCCCCATTTATGGTGACGAACATCTAACTGCCAGCGCACTATCACAATTTTACCAGCATTTAATCATAAAACCGAACACTAAGATAGTCAAATACCTGCATTTTGTCAAGACTGCATTTTGTGAATGCTTCGTATTAACACCTCGCTCTGCATAAAAAAGGCTCTTTCCTCATCAAGGAAAGAGCCTTCTCTTTTATTCGCAACGAACAGATAATTGCCGAATTTTATCAAAAAACGGCAATTTTATTATCTGTACAAGCAAAAATGTACTCTAGGCGAGCAAATAATTTTTCGTAGTATCCTCGCCCGCTGGATTGTCAAAGTTTTGAATATTTTGCAAAAAAAGTACACTTTTTTTCAAAATAATTCAATTTTAGCCAAATTGTGAACCCTAAATGGGTTATTGACCATCCCACCACACGCGACCATAAAGCCATGCCGGTTGATTCGACCCCGGAGGAACATTTGCGCCATTGTACAGGCGCTCGTTCAATGGAATCGGCAAACGGCGTGGGACAGCATTTCCGCTCACAGGCGTAAGCGCGGGAAAGCCTGTTCTGCGCCAGTCCGTCCACACTTCGGGTTGCGTAAAGAGTGCGATGTATTTTTGTTCGATAATGCGCTGGAGAGTAATTCCAGAAGCCGGAACCACACTCGTTTGAGCCACGTACGCCGCCGCATCGTCGCTGGAGACTCCTGCATAATTTAACGAGGCTCGTATAGCAGCAATAAAGGCTGTTCTCGCAGCATCGGTATTGCCCAAGCGTATGTTTGCCTCTGCTTCGATAAATTTCGCCTCAGCGAAGGATAATAAAACAACAGAAGAATTATTGCTGGCTACTAATGCCCCAAAACCATCTCCATTACCAGAACTGACCGTCCCAACATCCACAGCCGCAAATGCAGGTGTTCTTGGGTCTTTAAGAGTATTGAGGTATTTTTCCATACCAGGCCCAATGTCAATATCAGCTCTATCACGCATAAATCCTGAAAGCGGATTTGGTGTTGTGGCTGAATTGCCAAAAGCAAACATCATATCATCAGCATTGGACTGAAAGCCACGTTGCAAAAAGCGGAGTGCATCTTGTGAAGCGCTATTGCCATTACGTTTAACAGTATGAATTGCCAATCGAGCTTTCAATGTCCATGCAGCACGGATCCATTGTTCACGGTTACCGCCATAGAATGCATCAATCGGCACACCGCCCACCGAGAATGACAATGGGAAAACATTCGTTGCAATAGAAAGTTCCGTAATTGCTGAGTCTAATTGCCCTTGAAGAGCCGCATATATGGCTTGCTGGTCATCATATTTTGCCGTAAATGCACCAGTGCCATTGCGCTGCAAGCGAAATATCTCAGTGTAGGGAACATTTCCCCACGCATCAGTGACGGCTGCTGCTGCATAGACAAGTAAGATACGTCCAGCACCACGATAGGCAGGTGAAGTCGTGGCTTGGCTAATCATGGTGGAAGCATTTTTCATGGTGGAGGAATAGTAATTATCCCACACAGCTCCACCTACGTCGTTTTCCGTGAGAAGATACTCATAATATCCCGCGTGCTGACGGTCAGTGCCAACAAATTGTTGGGTGAACATACACGCAAATCGGCTCATTTGCCCACCGTTGGTAAATGCTAACGCTCCCTGCGCGGCGGGCAACATGGATGTAATGCTGACATTGCTTGGATTGTTGGGGTCGGTATTGAGAGAAGTATCAATCCATTGGCTGCATGATGCCATGAACATCGTAAACGATGTCGCTACGGCTATCAGCATCAAGGATTGGATGCGAGATTGAAGTGTTTTCATAGCGATAATTGAATCAAATTGATGGAAAAATTCTCTGATAGAACCTGTGAGATTTGGATAATATTAGAAGCCAATACGAAGACCAAATGAATATGTCCGCGTACCAACTGTATTAAAGTAGTCCAAACCTTGAGCGCCGTTACCACCCGAAAGACTTGTTTCAGGATCAACTCCTTTGTAAGCGGTGGAAAGCCAAAGGTTGCGGCCGACGGCGAAAAGTTCAAAACTTTTCACAAAACCAGTTGCATCCATTAACTCTTTCGGGAAACGATAGCTGACACCAACTTCACGCAAACGCACCCAACCAGCATCTTCGATGAATGATTCGGCAAAGACGTTCTGTACGAAGTTATTATAGTAGCCATTATAGAAATTCTGTCCTACTCCTCCAGCAACGGCATTAGTAGCATCAGTAGCTGTACCACCATTATTGTTTGCATCAACGGTGCTGGCTTTTACACCTTGAAATACATTATTGCTCACAATAATACCATCAATGTTTTGATTCGGCTGTCCGCGCTGCTCTGTAAGTTTTGCTGTACCGAAGCGATTTAAGGCTGCACGAGTACCATTCCACATTTTACCGCCCTGTTTGATGTCTAACAATGCGGAAACGCGCAAGCCTTTGAAATTCAGAGCAAGATTAATTCCCGCAATCCAATCAGGGATATTTGCACCAAGCGGGCTAGGGCTTTCTTCGGTGAGTGGGAAGCCAAAGGGAATTCCATTGGTGCGGCTATCATTGACAATAAGCTGCCCTTGATTCGTTCTTTTCCATTTTCCAACATACAGAACACCATATGGCTGCCCTTCAATAGCATAAGCGACACTAAAGCCGCTTGGAAGCGCAAAGGTCGGTACGCCAGGAGCAAGTTGCTGAACAATGCTACGGAAGGTCGAGAAATTGATGTTTAAATCCATAGAAAAATCTTCGGTCTGAATCGGTGTTGTACGCAAGGCAATTTCCAAACCGTTGTTCGCCATCGTTGCAGCGTTTAACTGACGTTGGAAAAAGCCTGTTGTTGAAGAAAGTGGCACAGGAAGAATCAGGTCCCTATTGAGTGTGCTGTAATAGGTGGCATCAAGACTAATACGATTCAAAAAGAGTTTCACTTCTGCGCCGATTTCCCATTCTGAGCGGTTTTCAGGGCGTAGCGTTGGATTTCCAACGGTCGGAGTCAGTAAAAATCCGCCTCTGCTATTAATTGGGAACGTAATACCACCAGAAACCCAGCCATCACCAACAGCAGCACGATTAAACGGCGTTTGTGTTGCGTAAATTGGTGCATCTTGCCCCGTCAAAGCATATGAAGCTCTGAGTTTGGCAAACGATAGCACTTCATTATCAGTTAATCCTAAAAGTTCGGTTAAAATGACCGAACCGGAAATACCACCGTAAAGGAAGGTGTTATTGCCAGCAGGAAGTGTTGTTGACCATTCATTGCGAAGATTACCATTCAATACAAACATTCCTTTGTAGTCAATCGTTGCATTACCATAAAAAGCAGCGCGACGAATTAACTCCAGTGTTTGGTTGACGATTGGCGGGTCAATCGCATTCGCTGTGTTGTAAAAACCATCGGAAATAAGTGTTGTTGCAAATGCGTTAAAGTTACGGTAGTAGCTCTGGAAAATATTGTTTCCAAGCATAAGCGAAACATTAACATCACCGATTTCTTTTCGTAAACGAATCAAAAAGTCCGAATTAAGGATTTGATTGGTAATTTGACGCTCATAGA
>JAAFHM010000515.1 GCA_013298375.1 Ignavibacteria bacterium
CATCGGTCAAGCCGTACGCCTGGGCGGCATTTTGTGCTTTGGTTGCCATAGTCTTTGATGCTTGAGTGGTAAAAAATGGAATTTGTCTGCTATTTTCCATTTACACAAAACAATTTACACACTCTCCATACTTGACTTTTGGCATCAGATTGTAACGGAAATGTTTATTATTACTTACAACCTCTCATGTATTACTTGACCACTACCCGCCGCTTTACCCTTCAGCACCGCCACAGCATTCCACAAACCACGTTTGCGCTTGAGGACAAGATTCCGTCCTGTTTGGCGGTTGTATTCTGCAACGAGATGTGTTTCACATTCGGGAAAAAATTCGGGGTCGAAGTTCGCAGCGCCGAGTTCCGTCAAAACCTCTTCCACACTGGTTTGGCGCTCAATCCAATGTGTGCAGACATCCTGCCGGAAGCGTACACCCATCACGTTGAACCCCAGAACGCGCTTTGTTGCGTCGTTTGCATAGACGATACGCAAAAGCCGCTTCCCGTCTGCATCCTGCCAGACAATCGTTTCTTCCCCATTATTGCGTTTTGCTGAAACTGTACCGTAGGTTTGGTATTCAATATCAAAAAACTTTGCGGAGTTGAAAAATGTTTTCCGCACGTATGCTGACCGCTCTGTGCAGATATTCCGTGCAATGCTTTCACCATGCGCTCTGGCAGCATACCAAAGCGGTTCGATACGCGAGGGCGCGGCACTTTCAGCAAATTGCATTTCGGCACAATCGCCCGCCGCATAAACATCGGACGCACTGGTTTCAAAATATTCATTGACCAAAATTCCTCGCCCGCAGGTAATGGTCGAAGCCCTCACCACGTCTATATTTGGCTCCACACCGACGGTCAACGCCACAAACTCGCACGGAATTTCTTCGCCGGAACTCGTGATAATGCCGCGTACCGCGCCAGAGCCATCATCCAAAATTTCGCGCAATTCTGTTTGTAATTGGAGGTCAATGCCCGCGTGTTCGCGGATGTGATTCGTAATCATCATTGCTTCTTCATCGGGCAGCACACTGTTCCAATAGCGTTGTTCGCGTACCAAAAATGTTACAGGAATCTTTCGTGAATACAGCATTTCTGCGGTCTCAATGCCAATAAGCCCACCGCCGACAATCACGCCTCGCTTTGCATTTGCCGTTCTCTCCACCATCATTTGTAAATCTTGCAACGAATACAAACCCTGAACACCGCGTAAATCCTGACCTTTCCAGCCAAATGTGCGCGGGCGCGACCCCGTAGCGATGATGAGTTTGTCATAGCCCAGATGCGAGCCGGATTGTAGGAGAAGAGTCTTCGTATCAGTCTGGATGCTACTTACGTGGTCATGAACTAAATCAATACGATTTTTCGCCCAGAACCAGCCTTCATATGGCTTGGTTTGTTCGTAGGTGAGATGCCCCATATAGATGTACATCAGTGCTGTGCGTGAGAAAAAGTGCTTGCTCTCGCTCGAAATGACAGTAATTTTGTGGTCGCTGAGTTTGCGAATAGTACGGGCAGCAGTAATCCCAGCTATGCCGTTACCGATGATGACGATGTGCATGATGGTTCAGAAAAATGAGCGAGAAAGGTCGTTTGGGTGTAATACGAAAAAACGGTGTTTTGCGGTTTTATTTGTGCGTCCCAAGCAATTCACGATGCTTCTCCGGCAGCCTCCACCACGGCGTTGCAGGAAATTCATGATGCTCGAAATGATAGCCAAAATGATAACACGTCAAAAACGAGAGAAGCGTACTGAAGTTATTCGTTTGTGAACGATGACGATTCGTGTAGCCGCCATCGGGAGCATCAGGGTTCGGTGCTTTATGCGGCAAATACGTCCCGAAATAAAAAAGCTGCACCGTACTAAGCAACGACGGTACGACCCAGAAAAGCAGAAGGCTTTGTACAGGGATATGCAGAAGATGGTGCAAAACGTTGAAGACCAACGCCATGCCGACAATCTGTTGCCAGCCGATGTAATGCTGCAAAAAATGAGCGTACCACGGCACAAAACCTGTATGTTCGCCATCGTGAAAATCAGGGTCTTCGTTTGGCGTTGCTACGTGGCGGTGGTGTTCCCAATGTTTTTGCCATAATTTTTTGTAGGAAAAAAGCGCATACAGGCGCACCGCCGCAATTCCCAAGACATGATTGAGACCCCGATAATGCCGACAAACCGCGCCGTGCATGGCATCGTGCGCCGTAATAAATAGCCCCGTGAACAAAAAGGTCTGCAAGACCAGATGTAATGCGCTCTCCCACATTGGCACGGCAAAAGCATCCCGCGAGAGCGAAAAAGCAATATGCCCCGCCCATGCCGACAAAATCAGCAGCGCAATGGCAATACCTTTTATGCTATCGGTGCGAGAGGTGCGCATACACAAGGTTGATATAATTTTTGAAAAAGAATTTAGCCGATAAAATCCATTAACACGGTATCGCGGTCAGGAAATTTTCCGAAAATGAGCGTGTAATGATTTGCCTTGGGAACGGTATAGGTCGTACAGTTCGGGATATGACGTTTAAGAAAATCCAAACCCTTCGGGGGCAAAATTTCATCGCCCGGACGCAGATTGTATGCGCCTGCACCGAGAGCCAGAACGGGCATGATGAGTTCAGAATAGCGAAAATGGAGAATTTCGCTATCAATCACGCGACGTATTTGCTTGATGGGATGCAGAATATTATTTTTCAAAATCGTTGTCATACTCAGCGAACTGCCGATGCTGTTATATTCCGCCTCAACGACATACGGTGGGCAGCTTGAGCGGACGCGCCCTTCGCCCATATCTTCTAGGTCATACCGAATATATTCTTCCATCACCTCATCCCAAGGCTGGAGCATCGGAATTTCCTTGATGCGATCAATATACGCCTGTGCATTCGGATAAATCGTGCCGAGTCTCTGGACAGAACTGCGAATGGTAAAATACGCTTTCATCGCATTGATAGGATTGATTGGCGCTCCGGCATCCATGAGAACGAGTTTGCCGACGTATTCCGGGTGTTTCCACGCCAGCACCATACCGACCGCCGCACCAAGCGAGTGACCAATAACGATAGGCTTTTCACGCCCGGGCAGGTGTAAGCCTAGCTGCTCAATAACCGCACACATATCGGGAATATGCGCTTTTGTACCGTAATCGCCGCGAGGCTTGTCGGAACGCCCGCGTCCGCGCAAATCAACCGCAACAACGTTGATGCCGCTTTGCTGTAACTGCTCTGCCATGACTTTCCAGCACATATGGTTTGCCGAAAGTCCGTGAATAAGAAGTGCTGTTTTGGTCGCACCGACCACATTCCACCGCCCAACATGAATCCGAATATTACCCGACATAACATCGGTTTCATCGTAATACATTTTTGGTGCTTCGAGTTGAAGCGGGGCGGGCGGTGTTGTAAGTGCGCGTTGCTGCGGCATTGCTACTGATGCTTGCATCGGCTTGGTGCGGCGCAAAAGTGTTCGCAATCGGCGAAAAAACGAGGTGATTTTTGACTTCATTAGTAAATAGACAAATGGTTGATATGTCAACTAAAAAGCCAAGATACAAAAAAAATGAGAAAATGCAAGATGAAAGATTGATTACAACTGCAAACGATACTGCCGCCTACGCTATCGCCAATTTCATCAAATCATCACTCACACCAGCAATAATCAGCGTCATATCCGCTCCCAATATCGTCTGACTTTGTGCCGGAAACTGCACCGTTTCATCGGGGAGTTTTAGCGCCAGAAC
>JAAFHM010000656.1 GCA_013298375.1 Ignavibacteria bacterium
ATGATTTCAAGCAGTGGAAAGGCCTAGACCCGAATGCGGGGCTTCGCCGTATTTTTCGTTTGATGGGCAATCGTGTTATCGGCTATTTCGACAGCGCGTATCAGAGTATTGCCAAACGGCATCCGCGCTGGGAGATTCGTTTACAACAAAAAGCATTCCGCAATAAGCCCTTAACCGAGTCACAGAAAACGACCAACAGGGTGCGAAGTAAGGTGTGGATTGCTATTGAACACACCATACGACGCATCAAGATTGCTCGCTCTTGTGCTGACCGACAACGCAAGACGACCAAAGAGAAGCATCAACGACGCTGGCAGATTGCCGCGGGAATAGCCAATCTCCGCCTCCTATATTCTGCTGCCAAGCCTGAGTTGAACAGGCTTTGGTTGTAAAACAAGATAAATCAAAGAACTAATGCTAAATTTTATCTAATAAAAAAGCCGCTTCAGAAATGAAGCGGCTTTTGAGGTTTTTATGTGGGCCCGGAGGGACTTGAACCCCCAACCAACGGATTATGAGTCCGCTGCTCTAACCATTGAGCTACAAGCCCGAGGAAATTGTCATTAACAAGAGATTAGTTGTTGAAAAGACCAACAAACAAGCCAACTTGTGCTGTCAGACCCGATGCGTTGATGCTTGTCGGTACGCCCGTAAGCGTCGAAGCGTTATCGGCACGCCAATCCTGCATAAAGGAAAGATTATAGCCGACATTCAGCCGCACCATTGAAACCAAGGTAAAGGCATATTCTAAGTTCACGTTTGGCAGAGCAAAAAGCATATTCGAGCGCATACGACGCATGGAGTTTCCGGTCGAAGCAATCGGAAACAGTGGATAGGTTTGTGATGACGAAGAAGTTTGGCTGATTTCATAATTCACCGCACCCCAACCGCCACGAACACCCGGAATAATCGAAAATCCTTTGAATGGCGTAATCGCATAATCAATGCTCACACCCGTCATGCTGATAGTATATTCGGTTTGTCGTTGTGCGGCACCACCCGTTGAAGCGCTTTGCAAGGTGTTATTGATGCTGCCGATACTGATAAAACCAACGCGCACATTCGGAATAATACCAATGGCGGCAAATGCCTCGCCACCAAAAAGAACAACTGGCGAACTATAATTTGCTCCCACGATGCTGCTGGTCAGGGTGTTTAAATCGGTAAGATTGGTAAAGAGCCATGTACTAATGAAACCACCTGAAACAGCAAAGTATGGCGGCTTTGCTTCTTCTGTTGGCACATCCTCAAAGGAGAATTGATTAAGTTTGTCATCTTGCGCAAGGATAGTGTGCGATGCAGCAAGAAGAAGAATGCTCAAAAGTGTCAAAAGTCGTTTCATTGGGTGATAAAGAAACATGAAAGAGAAAATATGCCGCAAAAATACGTGGTTGTCGCGGAAAAACCTAATCAAAACCATTGACGCAGTGCCATTCCATTTGTTGCATTGCTGTGCATTATTGATTCAAAGCCTCAATATTACTCACGGAAAAGCGGTTGAAACCAGATTTCGCCGACATTCACGGAAAAGGTAAATCGTCCGAAAAGTTCTCGTGTTAAGTTATTGTCCGTTGTGCCGCGCACACCACCTGTAATGGCAAGATCGAAAATAACACGCCGCGCCACAGGTAATTGGATGCCAAGCGAACCATACAATTCATTGATGCCGATGCCACCGATTTGGTAGTATTGTTGATGATACCCCGCACCAATGCTGTATCCAAGCGTCTCCAAAAAGGATGACGTATAATCCGTGCTTCCCGCGATGCTTACGCCTGCACTGACACGAGTGGAGCGCCGGAAAGTAACGTCACTGCGACGTGCGCGGTAGGTTAGCGTGGAAAAATCTTTTGTCACTACATCAGCCAAAATCGTTATGCGGTTTATCGTATAACCAGCACCGAAGCCAAGTTCTACGGGAAGTTGTGCTTGAAAAGCGTCGAGAACCGTTGCATCGCTTATTCCCGAAGAAAATTGATAGAGCGAAGTACGGTTAACATTCACGGGCAAACCCGCTCCGGCAGTAAGCCCAAGAGACAAATTACTTATCCCGCTATACTGCAAACCAATCTTCCCTGCACCGCCGCTCAAAGCATCGGTGATAGTCGTTCTGCTCTGCGCAAGAAATGATGTGCTTTCGGTTAGAGCGCTCATTTCGATATTGCCAAAGGTATATTCGGCAATAAACCCCAAATGGAGTTTGGGGAGAATCTGAAACGCGGCACCAAGATACAGTGCCGTCATACCGCCCGTACCTCGATACTGCGTTGACGTGGCTAAGTTCGGGTCACCCAGAACAGCATCGGCTATACGGTACGAATACTGTATATTGGATTTCGGAACAATACCAAATCCAGCGCTAATCCCCCGCACAGTATCAATAGAAAAAACCGCCGAAAAGCCCTGCAAATAGCCGCCATTCTGAGCGACACTACCTTTGCTATCGGTATTCAAAAATTGGCGAAAGGCGAAGCCCGTTTGGAAACGTGTTGAACGCACGGCATTCCACGCAGCAGGGTTGGCAAGATTAACCGCGTATGGCGAGGCTGCGCCGATTGCTGTCCCACCAACGCCGTCAAATGCCGCACCATGACTTTCGAGAATATCCCCATAACCAAAAGCGCTATAATTTGACCCGCCGGAAGTTTGAGCCTGCGCGGAAAGACAGGACAACCCAAACCCGCAGACAAGA
>JAAFHM010000537.1 GCA_013298375.1 Ignavibacteria bacterium
TGAATGACGTTTTTTTGCTCAGTTGATTGATAAAAGCAGCTAAATTACTTGCCGTAAGCTGATTCATATGATACTTTTACGTCGGTGATGGGATTATGGTACAAATAATCATAAATGGTCTTTGCCAGACCATTTGCCGCCAAGTATGGTACGCCGTTGCCAATGGTTTTGAACATATCCGAAAGCGATATTTCTGGTGGAATAATGAAGTTTTCTGGTAACGATTGAATTGCTAATGCCTCCGCAGCCGAGATGCGGCGCTCTTTGTAGGGGTGCAAATGTACTTCGTTATTGCCGTAGGCTGCGGTTGGTGAATATCGCCAGCGATGGAGCCGTTTGTAAGACTTTTTGTGGTCATCGCCTTCGGGAATAGATTGGAACTTTGGCAGACCTGCGCGTGGCGTAAAATAATGCTCTCCGTTGGGATGGCTCTCCACATTGTTCTTGCGGAACCAATGTTCTACGGTAAGTTCAAGGGGAATATTCTGGGGCTGAGGCTTGACAGAATCGTTTGCAAATGGCTCTATACCTGACCAAGGCATAGCAAAAACTTCACTTGCTTTGTACCGTGTGTGCTGTTGCCAATGAAAATTCTTAATCAAGGGTGAGCCATTCAGCGTAAACCCCAAATCACTCAAGACAGACCGCTTGAAACCTAGTAGAATGATACGTTTTCTATCTTGTGGAACGCCATATTCTATCGCATTGATCAGGTGTTCCGTTAAGTAATATCCCGATGCTATAAGTTGTTGTTTGAGAGAATCAAAAAATTCTCGATGTTTTTTTGTGTGGTACAACCCTTTCACATTTTCAAACAAGAAAAAATCGGGTGCGGCTTTGCAAATCAAATCAATGTATGTTCCCGATAAGCGCCCATTTTCGCCTGTCTGACCTTTGTTTTTGCCACCTACCGAAAAATCGGGGCAAGGCGGACCACCAACAAAGCCAAGAATATCATACTTTTGCCGTGCTTGCCGAATACCATCCTCCAAAGAACCAAACAGCGTAGGCTCTTGAAAATCCTGGATGCTGCCCATATGATAGCCAAGCAATGGCTCGTTAATTCCCGCGTGTTTTCGAGAGGCAACATAAACATCCATAAATGCTTTGCGGTATTCATTCACAAAGACAACATCGAAGTTTTTTGTGGTTTCAAAACCTAAATCCAGAAACCCCGCTCCGGCAAAAAATGAAAATAATCCGACAGATGGCGTTTTCATAGAACAATGAAATGATTCTCAAAATAGTATCCCGAACCCAGCACCAATGCCGGATTCGGGATATTGACTTTTACCCAACAATCACCAATTAAAACTGTCCAAACGCCGCATCCAGCAATGCTTCCTGCTCCATGTTGTGAACAGCAGTGAAGCCCGTTGCGGGGCTGGCGCTGGCTTTGCGTCCGGCATAGCGAAGATTTTGGCTGATAAGCAGAAGTTCGGCAAACTGCGGTGCGACAAACGACCACGCGCCCATATTTTTCGGCTCTTCCTGCACCCAGACAACATCTTTTGCTCGCTCATATTGTTGCAAAATCTGACGAATACGCGCTTCGTGGAATGGATACAACTGCTCCAAACGCACAATCGCAATGTCCTCCGCACCAAGTTTGGTGCGCTTTGCCAGAAGGTCGTAATAGACCTTGCCGGAGCAGAACATCACACGGCGCACATTGTCGGGTTTCACCGACGCATCGTCAATGACCTCTTGAAAGCTGCCCTGCGTGAAATCTTCGATTTTCGAGACGGCTTGCGGGCTGCGGAGCATACTTTTCGGAGTCATCAGCACAAGCGGCTTCTTGAAATCGCGCTTGACCTGACGGCGCAAAGCGTGGAAAAGCTGCGCTGGCGTGGTGAAATTGCCCACAATCATATTGTCTTCGGCGCACATCTGCAAAAACCGCTCCAAACGGGCGCTGGAGTGTTCCGGTCCCTGCCCTTCGTAGCCGTGTGGCAAAAGCAGTACCAAGCTGGAAGTCTGCGCCCACTTGGTTTCGCCAGAGGCAAGGAATTGGTCAATAATCGTTTGCGCACCGTTCATGAAATCACCAAACTGCCCTTCCCAAATCGTCAAACCCTGCGGACGTTGGACGCTGTACCCATATTCAAAGCCCATCACGCCAAACTCCGACAGCGCCGAATCATAGATGTAGAACGGGTGCTGATCTTGTTTGATGCGATCAAGCAAAACAAGTTCGCTTTCGGTCACAAAATCTGTCAGCACAGCGTGACGATGGCTGAACGTTCCCCGCGCTGCATCTTCGCCCGTAACCCGCACGGGATAGCCTTCCACGAGCAACGAACCAAATGCCAGTGCCTCGCCCATGCCCCAATCCAAGCCCTTTTCCTGTGAAATCATCTCACCGCGCCGCTTGAGCAAATCCGCCAGTTTTGGGTGAACGGTAAAATGCGGAGGAACAGTGCTGAGTTTTTCGCCCAACTCGCGCACAAGGTCAGCACTGATGCTGGTTTGCGACGGCGTGAACATATCTACTTGTGGCGGACGGCTCAATTCCTTGGGGTTCGCCTCTTTGCTGGCAATGAAAGCATCATCCCAACGTTTTTGAATGTCGGCATAGATTTTATCGGCATCGTCGCGGGAAATAAGTTTTTCTTCCAACAAATGGTCGCGGTACATTTCCGATGCGGCTGGCAATGTTTTAATTTTTTTGTACAGCAAGGGCTGTGTGTATGCGGGTTCGTCGGTTTCATTGTGTCCGTATTTGCGGTAGCACATCAGGTCAATGATAACGTCGTCGCCGTATTCTTGGCGGTATTCAATCGCAAATGCGGCTGCCGTCAGCACTGCTTCGGGGTCGCCGCCGTTGACGTGGAGAATCGGGATTTGCAGCATTTTTCCGATGTCGGAGCAGTAAATCGTCGAACGTGCGTCCTCCGGCGTTGTGGTGAAACCAATTTGGTTATTGATAATCAGGTGAATCGTTCCACCCGTCTTGTAGCCGCGCAAACGCGCCAAGTTCAGCGTTTCCTGCACAATACCCAAGCCCGCCATTGCCGAATCGCCGTGTACCAAAATTGGTAGAACTTTAGAAAAGGTTTTATCCTGAAGTTCATCAATTCGCGCCCGCGCCATGCCCTCGACAACAGGGTTCACGGCTTCCAAGTGGCTTGGATTCGGCGCTAAGACCACATCCAATTCTGCTCCGGTGCGCGGATGTTTGTATCTGCCATGTGCGCCCAGGTGATATTTCACGTCGCCGGAACCTTGATAATTCGGGTCGAGTTCATTTTGGAATTTTTTGAACATTGCCGCCGCCGATTTGCCCATGATGTTGATGAGCGTGTTCAAGCGCCCACGATGCGCCATGCCCATATACACATCCGTCACACCACGATCTGCGGCAAATTCCAAAATTTTGTCAATGGCAGGAACAAAGACCTCGCCGCCTTCGACGGAAAACCGCTTTGAGCCGACAAACTTCGTATGAATATATTTTTCAAAGGATTCCGCCTCGACAAGTTTGGCAAGAATACGCACTTTTTCATCTTTCGTATATTTAGCCCGATTATAGACCGCCTCGAATTTATCCCGCACCCATG
>JAAFHM010000157.1 GCA_013298375.1 Ignavibacteria bacterium
GGGGACGCGGTTTTCAAGAGCAATTTCTTGAGCGCGAAGATTCTTTTTGGCAGTCATTGGAAACCAAGCACCCGCTTTGACGGTTGCGTCATTGGAGACAATCACACATTCACGCCCATGAATCATGCCAATGCCAATGACCACTCCCGCAGACGGTGCACCGCCTTGTTCGGCATACATCCCATCGGCAGTGAATAAGCCAATTTCCAGAAAGTAGGAATCGGGGTCAATGAGCGTGTAAATGCGCTCACGGGCAGTGAGTTTACCTTTTGCTTTGTGCTTTTCCAAGGCAGCACGTCCGCCGCCTTGTTTGATGCGGTCTCCACGACCGTCAATGATGCGCCAGAGGTCTTTATTCGCATCGGCGTTCTGCTCGAATGTTCTGTCACGGTTAATTTCTGAGCCTAATTGTTGGGGCATAGTATTGGAAGGAAAATTGTGAACACAGCGTCAAAAAATATCAGCCTTTGCGTTGACGAGAAACAATCAAAGGTCTTGTTCGTTCAATCCGGTATCTTTCAGTAATGTTTTCAGCGTACCGACTCGCAAATCACGATTTGAGTGGACAGGAACAACGGCAATGGCTTCAACACCATCTTTTTCGTAGATGTGATGACTGCCACGAATACGGACTAAACGCCAGCCATGCTGTTCCAGTATTTTACAGAAAGATTTGCCGGAAACTGATTTCATACATCAAGCGACAAAAGAGTTGCCTCAGCCTCCCCGACTCGCCCTATTGCGCGTACCGTGCGCTCCTCCGCCACTTCCAGCCAGCCTTCGATAGCTTCTCGAATATTGAGCGTAATTTCGTCGAGGGTATCGCCTTCGGATACGCATCCCGGCAGCGCAGGAACTTCTGCCCAGTAGCCGCCTTCTTCGGCATGATGAATCACAACACTCAGTTTCATAACTTTGCAAACGATAGCAACGCTTCGGCAGAGGCATTGAATGGAAAATATTGTTTCGGTCTCAGACCTCAAAATACGGAAACTTTGACCAATAATCATCTTGGCTGCACTTGATAATTTGGTGTGCCTCGTCGCGTCCGTAGATATGGGTGATTTCGACCGATTTTTTGCCTTTGCCGGGCATACTCTTATATGTCAAGAAATAGTGCCGAAGCCGCTCTATCACATCTTCCGGGCAATCGGCAATATCTTTCATTTCTCCATAGACCGCATCGCCTTTCATCACAGCAATAATTTTATCATCGGCTTCATTGTCGTCAATCATGCGAAAGCCGCCGATAGGGAGTGCTTCGACAATTACGTCGCCGTGCGGGATATTCTTTTCCGCTAAAACGCAGATGTCAAGCGGGTCGCCGTCGCCAATGATATTGGTACGCGAGGCTTTTTCCATACAAAAACCCGCAATCATCTCGCCGCAATAGGTCTGGGGAATAAATCCGTAAAGCGCCGGGCAGATATTCGAGAAGCGTTGGGGGCGGTCAACTTTCAGATAGCCACTCGCCTTGTCAACTTCGTACTTGATCGTGTCGGTTGGCACAATTTCGATGAAGGCATTGACACGCTGCGGAGCGTCCTCGCCGCTTTCGATACCATGCCAAGGATGCGGCTTAAAAAGCAATTTCATCAAATTAAGATTGGCGCGAGAGTTCTGAGGCTGTTTCATGGTGATTCGGGAAAAATAAAAAAAGAATGTTTTTTACGGTATCAAATATTGCAATAAAAAATCAGGCACTTTTTTTAGCCTGAGCGCAGCGTGGAATCTTGCGTTGAGGGCATTTTTTGCGGCACTCGCCCTTTGAGGCTGAAAACCCTGCAAGCCTGACGGAACAAGGGTTACGGGCGATTCTAGCGCGAAGGTGCGTTAAGGCGTTGTTTTTTCAGTACGTTGCCATGACATTCAAAAAAAATGTCCGTGCTGCGCCCTAAAGTTTGAGTATGCAGCACAGACATTGCTTTGAACACCATTTCACGCGCCTACCACGAATATCCAAGATTGATGCGGAAAACAGGCATCGTGCCATTAAAACTGTCTAAACCAAGCATACCCAATCCGCGCTCACCGACGGAATAGGGGGTTAGCGTTGAGGTGACGGAAGGATTAGCGCCATTGGAAATATGCGATTTGAAGCCCAAGCCCAAATCCAATGACAAATCGCCCCAGTTAAACACCCAGCCGCCAATAACGGCAAAGGAAAATGGCGTAATGGAAACTTGACGGGATTGCTGTGGGGCGCTGCTATACGAGTAATTATATTCTGTCACCGAAAACGTATGCACATTTAGCCCCGGCGCGAGGTAGAAGCCACGCAAACCGTTTGCACCCGGATAATACCGCCCTTCGACCGACACGCCAAAACCACTAACACCACGCCCATCAACGCTGCGACCATCAATGGATGTGGGAATATCAATATTGCCACCGACAGCAAAGTTATTGTTGATGGAGTGCATATACCCAATATTTGCCATCCAAATCATCCGTACCGGAGCGGCAGAAATCAAGTGCCGTGCCGGAGGCGTAATATCTTCGATTTTGCGCTCGATGACTTCGGACGTTTTCGAGACTCTGCCGTCTTCGCCCGTGAGTGTGCGCTGCTCGGTTACGCGCTGTTCCTGTGTTGTCGTCGAAGTTTGCGCACGGACGACGGCACTACTCAAAAACACCAAAACAATAGCCAACAGAAGGCTATGCGAGAAATTCCAACGAGAATGCATAAAAAAACTCCAAAAAATGAGATAATGAAGACCAGCCTTTTTTAGGCTTCTGCGTACATTTTTTCAATTTTATCCGAAAATTTCTTTTCGACAATATGTCGCCGCACGTTCAACTTCGGCGTAATTTCGCCTTCTTCAACGGAAAATGCCCGTTCCATGAGGGTAAATTTGCGAACTTTTTCAAACTTCGCAAAATTTGTTTGCAGCGCGTCAACATCGCGCTGAATGGCTTGCAAAAGCGCGTCGCTGTGCAGAAGCGAGTGCGTATCGGCGTAGGATAAACCATTCATGGTGGCATATTCTTTCACATACTCAAAATCCGGCACAATGAGCGCCGTACAGAACTCGCGTTTGTCGCCGAGCAGCACGATTTGGTCAATGAAGCGGCTTTGCGTGAGAGTATTTTCAATCGGCTGCGGTGCGATATTTTTTCCGCCGCTTGAGACAAAAATATTTTTCTTGCGGTCGGTAATGACAAGATTCCCTGCCTCATTGATGACACCAATATCGCCTGTATGCAGCCAGCCTTCGTCGTTTATGACGGCTTTAGTGGCTTCTTCGTCATGCAGATAGCCCTTCATCACATTAGGACCTTTTGCCAAAATTTCACCATCTTCAGCTATTTTAATCTGCACATTGAATAATGGCTTTCCAACCGTGCCGATAGCAGGAGCAGCCGCTCTTGTAACAGACAACACGGGCGATGATTCCGTCAAGCCATAGCCTTCCAAAATCGTAATGCCCGCAGCAAAAAAGAATTCTGCCAAATCTTTCGGTAGCGCTGCTCCACCGGAAATAAAGGCGCGAAGCCGTCCCCCGGTGCGCTCACGAATTTTTCCAAAAACGAGGCGGTCAGCAAGAGCGTATTGACCTGCCAGTACAGGTGAGATGCTTTTGCCTGCCAGTTTCAGCGCTGTGTGGCGCTTGCCGACACCGATTGCCCATTGGAAAACCTTTTGTTTAGTCGGTGTATCTTTTTCAATCGCTGTCAGAATACGCCCTTGAATCCGCTCAAACAGGCGTGGAACGGCGGTCATGTAGGTTGGGCGCACTTCTTTCATATTTTCGGCAACCGTTTCGATAGAAACCGCAAAAGCGACGGTCGCATGGCACGCAAAAAGCGTGTAATAGCCTGTTGTGCGCTCGTAGGCGTGGCAAAGCGGCAAAAATGAAAGCAGAAGGTCTTTTTCGCCAATATCAATCGCATCGGCAGAGCCTTCGACGTTGCTGACAAGATTCGTGTTGGTCAGCATGACGGCTTTCGGGTTGCCCGTTGTTCCGCTTGTGTAGATGAGCGTGATAAGGTCTTCGGCATTGGAAAGTGCGGATTGGTTTTCAAACCATGCGCGGCGCTCTGCTTCTGCCATCGAAGCCGCACCATCGCGGACGACATCGGCAAATTTCAGGACGTTGGGTTCATCGGTTTCTACGTCGTCATTCATCACGATAATGTATTCCAATTTCGTGAGTTCGCCTCGCACTTTGAGCAATTTATTGAGTTGAAATTTATTCGAGACGATGATGATTTTTGCTTCGCAATGGTTAAAAATGTAGGACTCTTGGGCAGAAGTCATCGTCGGGAAAATCGGCACATCAATCCCGCCCATACCAATAATGGCAAAGTCCGAAACAACCCATTCGATGCGGTTTTCGGCAACAATACCAATTTTGTCGCCGCGCACAACGCCGAGCGTTTTGAGTCCGGCGGCAAAATTTTCGGTCAGTTCACGGAGTTCGTCGTAGGTCATACCGACGTACTCTTTGCCAACTTTGCGCATATACACGTGCTTGGCGGAATCGCCTTTATTTGGTGCGGTATTCAAGGCGCTAAAATGGTTTGTTACTTGCACAAACATTTGCGGGATGGTTACAAATCGCTGACGCATAACACACTAGGGGTTTGAGGTATGAGAAAGAAACACACAAGGTGATTGGATATTGAACACAAAAGAAATGCCTGCCAACTTATTACGGAAAAATAATATAGCCAAAGAAATTTTTTTGGGTTGAGCCGAGGGGATTATTTGCGTCCGATTTTTGCGAGGAATATGCTTTCACCACCTTGTAGGAGTGTCGATCCGATTTGAATACCGCCGGAATGTTTGCCGACGACGTAAATAGAACCATTGTTGTCCGTAGTGACAGCGCCGATTCTTTGGTAATAGGAAGCATCACTTTCGGTTTTTTGTGCATCACCAGTGCGTTTGAGCCAGCGTAGATTGCCGTTTTTTCCATAGCACCCTATGAAAAACGTATTGAGATTATTGCCACGTACACCGAAGCCATCAAATTCTGCTTGTTTATTAAATCTTCCGGCGATCACTACTCCCTCTGCTGTGGCAACTATACCGTCACTCTGCGAAGAGCCGCTAGATTGCTTTGCCCACAGCACTTGACCGTTTGGATCGTACCGAGCAAGGAACATAGAGCGGTTTGCAGTTAAGGTAAAATTGTCGAGTGTCAATGTATTTTGCAGTGTTCCACTCACGTAAATTTCTCCTGTGCTGGCAACAGAAAGCGCCGGATTCCCAATTTCAGCGCCACCGCTTGAGGTGCGTGCTATGCCATCGGCTTTCTTTGCCCATCGCAACGAGCCATTTGGCGCGTAGCTGACAAGAAACATGGAATTACCAGAGCCACGTAGCTTAATACTATCCATATTACAAGTCGCTCCGGTAAAAATTCCTGCCACGAAGATATTTCCCGCCGCGTCATGCCCGATAGAATGAACCTCATCAAACCCCGCCGACCAGATGCTTTTTGACCAAAGCAATTCGCCTTGAGCATTGTATTTGGCGAGATAGCCGTCCTGTTGGTTTGATACTGGAGTACCGCTAAAAAAGAAGCCTCCTATAATAACATTTCCATTAGCATCAATGGTCATTGCTTTCCCTCCATCTTTGTTTGGTCCACCAATAGACTTCTGCCATAAAAGCTCATGAGAAGCGCTGAATTTACGCAACAAAATGTCGCCTGAATATGAATTAATCACTTCTTCTCCCGCAATGCAATAATTACCAGCATTATCGGAAGCGATAGCATGAATAATTGATCCAGACCCTTGAATTATATGACGTATCTCTCCAACTGATTGCAGGAAGGTAAAAGCATTATCGCTATATGTTAAAACGCCTGCCGACGAAACAGGACTGTACCTCTCCGGAACGACATTTGATATAGACTCCACAGCTATTAAAGGTTTGCCCAATGAAAACGTTATTCCTCGTGGAATAATCGACTGCGCACGTGATTTATGCTGCAAGACTTGAAGAAAGTCCACACTTTTTTGTTCTGGTGGCTCGATACCAAACTCTAATGGCTGTGATGGCTGAACAGTGGATGCGGGGGTACATGAGACCAGCAACACCGAGGCGCATAAAATTGCTATCCAAAAAAAACGCATAATCGCTCCTTTGCTCTGTGGGAATTACGGAAGAAGTTTACCAAGAAATATATCTGTGCCATCATCGCTTGTGAGGGTGCTTGCACCAAAAAGCGTGGTTGCTCGGAATGCACCTGTTACATACACTGTCCCACTAGGCGTGACAGCGAGGGAAGGTATTGGGTGTCCTAAATAATCGCCTACTTTGCCCCATAGCGCCGTTCCTTGCGGGTCGTATTTGACAATAAAGGGTGATTCATAACCGCGCTCTATCAGCTCGACGGAGCCAAATTTTGCTAAATAGGCAAATTTTCCCGAGACGTAAATATTACCATTGCCGTCGGTGACAATAGAACTGCCACCTTCGGAGCGACTATTCGCATTCCTATTTTTCGGATTTTGCCCGCCAACATTATACGCCCAAATTTTTGAGCCGCTTGATGAAAATTTTGCTATGAAAATATCGCTTTCGCTTGTTCCGGTGAATGACTGCCCTGCAAGGCTAATCGTATTATTAAAACTACCAGTTACCGAGACATTTCCTTGATTATCCGCGCTGGCAGCATGAAATCCGGCATAGCTGCCTTCGGTATTCCGCGCCCACAGCACTTGTCCATTCGGTGTAAATTTTGCCACAAAGCCACTGCTCACGTAGCTTGAGGAATTGATGTTGGTCATTGTGACATCGCCAAGGGTTGCCTGACCAGAGAATGTTCCGGCGCAGTACATATCGCCTCTGGCGCTAATTGTCACTGAAGAAATGAAGTCATCATCGGTTCCGGCAAGCGTTTTTGCCCATTGCTGTACGCCATCGGCGTTGAACTGCATCAAAAATCCATCGGCGTTTTCTGAGGTAAAGACTGTTAATGATGGTTCATTGAACACCCCCGCCATGTACACGCGCCCAGCAGCATCCACTGCCAAGTTGCGCGGCGAGTCGCTATTGCGACCGCCAAACCGCCGCACCCAGAGAAATCGCCCTTCGGCGGTGTATTTTGCTAAGAACAGATCCGACGCTCCGGCACTACGGAGCGGTACACCCTCGTAATTCACACTATCGGCAAACTCTCCTGCTACATAGACATTCCCTTGTGCATCGGCGGCAATAGCATTGCTGGAACAAGTCGCTGTTGTGCTTGTCGCCGTCCGCCGTACCCACATCTGCTGTCCCTCGGGGCTGTGCTTTGCGACGATAATCTCACTGCGCCAGAAGGCTCTAAATTGCTGTGGGTCGGAGGTGTACGTTTGGACGAAGCCCGTCATTATGACGTTCCCGGCGGCATCGGTTGTGATAGCTTTGCCAACATCACTGCCGCCATCGCCATATTGCGACACCCATGCGAAGTTGGCAAGTTGCGCAGGGTCAGGTGTGAGTTTGTCGTCGGAAGCGGGCGCAATTAACCAGCCGCACGAGGACAGCGACACAGCCAATATGATGATTGAGGCTACGGGAAACAAGCGTATTTTGGGTGATATGAATTGCATAAAACACAAGAATTAACGGTTGAAAGAGACTTCGTAAAGCAGCACATCGGTATTCTTATCTGTCATTAGCGTTCTACCGGAGAGGATTGCATCCATGTACACCGCACCGACACCAATGACATTCCCATCCTTGTTGACGACAAGTCTTCTGCACGTCGCAAATCCGTAGAATACATCACCGGAACGCACAGCAGCACGAATCATACCATTAGGCGCATACTGCAAAATAACGATTTTAGTCTGTTTTTGATCTGTTGCGCCCAATACAAAACCGTCCACGTTAGTTGACTCACTATACAAGCCACCGACATAGATGTTTCCTTGTGTATCTATTGCGAGGTCATTAAAACTTGGACTCGGCGCGGCATATCGTTTTGCCCAGAGAACTTTCAACTCCGACGTGAATTTGGCGACATAGCTGTTTGTTTGATAATTAGAGGACAATGCAGCAAAATTCACTGTATCAAAGGTCGCTCCGCCAATGAAGGCACCAGCAAGAATGATGTTTCCATCACTATCAAGGGTAGGAAAGGCGGCAGTAACATCGTTTGCGGAACCACCAATTTCGCGTATCAAGGTCAGCGCACCATCGGGAGTGTATCGCGCCAAAAAAGGATGGTCTCTATCCGAACTGAAGATTTCGCCCCCAGACTGGAATGTTGCCGCCCCGGTAAATGCACCAACAAGGTAGATATTGCCACGCTTGTCGAGAACAAGCCGTCGCCCTTCGTCCTCCTGTCCGCCCCCACCACTTCGTATCCAAAGAACACGACCATCACCTGCCATAGCGCACAGAAACATATCCCGTGAGCCATTCTGCCCCGTAAGCAACGTATTACCGATACGCAGAGAATCGGTAAAATAGCCCGTGATGAACATTGTTCCGGTATTATTGACAACGATTCCCATAGCAGCGTCATAGAGTTTACCGCCAAAGGGCTGCATCCAGAGTAATGTGCCATTTGCAGAGTATTTTGCCAGAAGAATATCGCTGCCGCCACGAGAAACGTATTGGAATGTGTCGGCACGGACGGTATCGCGGAATTCACCAACAACATACACGTTGTTTGCGCCGTCCGATGCCACACCGCGCCATATCGTGCCGGAAGAGTTGCCGTAGGTAATATCGGGTTGCGAAGTGCTGCTATTGGTACGCCGCGCCCAACGGAGTACGCCGCTTGGCGAGTATTGCGCGACAAATGCCGCATCTGTCCACCCCGCACTGAAGGTTGTAACATCGGATGTGTAGATTTGCTGATAGCCAGCAACCAATATATTGCCCGCAGCATCAAGATTTACCACCGCTAATCCATCGGGACCACGAGTACCATACTGCACTGCCCAAGTGAAATTAGGGCTGGAAGTACCATCATTTTCCGGTGAAATTGGTGTCTGGCAAGAGAAGGCGAAGAGAAATGCCACCAGAAGCCCGACCAAGGCAACGTATCGTAGTGTTATCATAGCATTGACATAAAATTCTCAATAGACCCAAGAATTGTTATTTCTCCTCTGCAAGATAGTGAAATTATGCTTCTCAATGACTACCGTTGGAAAAATTTGTCCTGCCGAGGGCATAACCTATTATCTGCCTTGCTCCTCTACTGGCAACAGTATTGGAACGTATGTATTCGAGCGGTGTACCTCTCTACATCATCATTGAGATCACCAAAAGTGGTGTCTGTAACAACCTGATTGTTTTCGTTAGTGTAGGGCAAACACTCCATACCGTTGTGCGGGCGCGTCTTGAAACAAAAGAAATGTCCTGCACCTCAAGAATTGCCGTGTGAACTCTTGCAAGAGGTTCGGAAGCTCCCTACCGATGATGCCTCGGTGGTTGCCTTGGGTGATGGAGAGTTCAACACCTGTGCCTTTCAGCGTACCATCCGTGAATCCGGATGGTTGTATGTCGTGCGCAGTGCAATGCCGTATTTTTCAGGCTTTCCACTTCCACAAAATTCTGGATAAGCTCAATTTTTTAGGACAAATCCTTGTTCCTGCGTAGATTATTGCCTCATTCACGCATTTTTTTCATCGTTTTTGGGCTTGATCATGAATACTTGGCTTGACAAATGGATCTTCCCGGCATTGCACGAACATCCCGATTTAATGCGCAAAGCACGTATTTGTGTGCCTGTCGGGCTTGTCTGCGTTTGTATTGCTTGGGGCTTTTGCCTTTTGCAGTTATTTGTTTTGCAACGCCCAATTATGGCGGCACTTTTGCTGATTCTGGGCGGTTTCGGGGCAGCAGCACTCTATTTCATCCGCTATCGCGGGCGCGTGGGTATTGCGGGAAATATTGTCGCCGGCGCAG
>JAAFHM010000231.1 GCA_013298375.1 Ignavibacteria bacterium
GCATCAAAAAGGGCGCTTTCGGTTTCTTTGCTTGAACGCTGCGCCAGTGGCTGTTCCTGTCCCATCATTTCCATCTTGTCGAAAGCAGTTTTGCCGTCGAACCAGAGTTCTTGAACAATTTGCGTTGCTGTGATTTCCAATTTTCGTGCAATTTTATTTGGTACTTTTTGCTTGGTAATAATTGTTCCCGGAAATTTTTGCGCCATAGCGGAAAGCTGCGTTTGCGTTTGGGTCGTTAACGTTGTAATTCGCATGGTTGCTGTTGTTCCGCCGAGTGCTTTGGTGTGCCGTGCCAATAGGCTGTCCAGCGAAATATCGGCAGAATCAAGGCTCACTATCGGCTCTCCATCCGGCGTGTAGCGTGCCACTTTGCCAAGCGCCCGCAGATTGCCCATTGCTGTCTGGAGCGTCGTGCTGTCCGTCAAAACAATCATTCCGCGCTCTGGTTGCAAATAGCGATTTGCTGCGGTCTGCACGGCTTCCGGCGTAAGGTCGGCAAGGCGTTTGGGATAGCTGCGCACGGTTTTGAGCGGAATATCGTTCACTGCCGCGAGAGCAAGAAGCTCAGAAAGAGCTTGAGGGCTTTGCAATGTTGCTGCGAAGCGGTCTTGCAGCGCTTTTTTAGCAGTAGCTAGTTCCGACAGTGCGGGAAGTTCCATAGAAAGGCGCTTCATTTCGGTACGCATTTGCGTTACGACTCGCTCGGCATCCTTTGCCGCAGACAAGGCGGGAAGCCTTTGTACAGCAACGAGGTCGTTTGCGTATCGGTGTTCCGAGAGCATCGTGCGGGCAAGCATACTGCCCGATGGTGGCGATTTCATGCGGCTTTCCAGCACGTACATTGCAAGAGTTAATGCTTCATAGTCCATGTCATTGCGCGGAGGAGCATCGAAGACGAGTGCAAACGAAGCCAATTTGCTTGCGCTTGCGCCAGCATCGCCGTCCTCACTCAATGGTGCATCAACAAGCGCAATGCCATGTTCCGGCGGTAGTGGTCTGGGACGTGGGATGTAGGGAACTTCGCCGCTTTTCCACAAACCAAATGTTTTCGCCAGCATCGGCGCAAGGACTTTTTTACTCACATTGCCAACGATAACCAGTGCCATATTGCCGGGAACGCAGAGCAGTTGGTGAGCCGCTTGAACGTCGTGCTCATTCAGCGCTGCGAGGCTTTGCACGGTTGCTTGGCGCGAGTACGGATGTTCTGCACCATAGACAACGTGCGCGGCGAGTGTTGCCAAGGCTGCGGCGTGAGCATTGGCGGCATTTAGCGCTTGTTTGCTTGTGGTAATGTCTTTTCGTGAGATTTGAATATCGGCAGCAAGAAACGACGGGCGCGAAAAAGCATCAGAAGCAAGTATTAACGCTGTTTGCAGACTATTTTTGGGAAGAGTAAGAATCAAGGAGGAAGCATCCACGCTACTTGCTGCCGAAAGTAGAATACGACTGCTGTCGTTTCGTCCGGCATTAGCGGCATCAATGCGGGTTTGGAGGGTATTGCGGAGGGTTTGGAGCAGAAGAGCGCTTGTGCCTTCTTTTCCGCCAACGTCTATCATGGCATTGCCGCCAACGTACTGGGCTTGCAGAAGTATTCGGGCTTGGGTTTTATCTTCGACCAGCATCACTCGCAAGCCGTTTTTTAGGCGAAATTCTTCGATAGCAGGAACAATGCTCGTTTGCGCCTTTGCCAATGGCGTAGCAAACGCAACGGCAAGACCGATTGCGTAACCCAAAAAAGTGAAAAAGTGCGCACGAGTACGAAAAGAAGGCTGTTGCATAGCAAAAACAAAAAGGTGATAGGTTTCGCTGGGGGCATCCACGCCTCAGATGGTAGAAGATTTTGAATATACAGGATTTAGGCGATTTTTCGTTGTGGCTGGCGCTGCGGTGGAAGATTGGACGAAAGAATGATTCCGGGTTGAATTTCCGGCAAAGCTGCTCCAATGCTGGGGACGAGAATATGTGCCACCCGCGAAGCATACCCTTGCAAACGCTCTTCCAGTGTGGTGCTGAGTTGGCGAAGCGGATTCAGGCGCTTTGCTGGCGAGGTCAGTAAGCCAGAAACCTCGTCCAACGCTGCTTTGGTGAAATCGGAACCGAAAAAATATACACCATCAAGCGGCGCTTGTACCACGTCGGCGGCTTCTTGCAAAGCGCTTGCGCAGATTGTTCCAAAATTCTGTTTTGCTGAGGTTTTATCTGATTCCTGCGCAGTTGTGGCATCGTTTTCGTCGTCAATGTCAGTGTCAAGCGCAATGGTGGCGGTATGCAGCAAAACGCTATTGCGTACCACGCTCACATCCATATACCCGCGCTGCACTCCGCAAAGCGCTATAACACCACGCTCTTCGGGATAATTATAGGCGAAAGCCGTATGCGCGGCAGTTTGCGAAGCCACGAAACGTTGCAAATCTGTGCCAAGAAAGGCGGCAGCGTGTTCGGCAACACCCGTAACAGCTCTTGAAACCAAGACCGACATGGCGGTAAATGGATTAGAAGCAAAGCCATTGAGAGGATAAATCGTTGCCAAAAACTGCGATGGATCGTAGGACGGCAAATGCTCACTTACCTCTAAACGCACGATTCGGCGCAGTTCATCGGTTGTTAGCGTGTTAGAATACGGAATTTGGTGCGCCAGAACGCTTTCCATCGTCATGGCGATACCGAGCGACCGAACCTTGCCGCAAATTGGTTGCAGAAGTGCTTCCAATTCTTGCATAGCGGGCGAATCCAGCATTTCTGCCAGAGGGCGCTTCCAGTCCAGCGACTGAGATGTAGCGTTGAGATAGGTCAACGCCAACGCACCTTCCGGGCGAGGCTCAAACACCGCACAGTAGGTGCGATAACTATCGAAATACAGCGTTGCAATGGTCGAACCGATGTGCATAATCCCTCAATTGTTCTATGGTGTCGGCAAAAATAGCAATTACGGACAGACATTTGACGGATAAGCGATACCGCTTGTCGGGGGTAAAAATACCGTTTATCTCGTAAAATTCCATCGTCAAAATGATTGTGTGCAAAACTTCTTCCATCTCTTTTTTTGTGTGCTATGCAGCAAAAACCGCGATAGTTGATACCGCTTGCTGCCCAGCAAAGTGATTATCAAAAATGTATGCCAAACTTTATTCGCCGATTTTTTTTTCCTAACAACTGTCGTTTGCGTAAATTCGGCGGATGAAACAACTGCACCCAACATATCTTTTGCACCATCGCACAGCACCTCTCCTTGCGTTTGTGCGGTTTATACTCCCTTTGGCAGCCCTCTTGTGCTTGCTTTTGCCACAGCGACTCTCGGCGCAATATTGGCACGTCGGTATTTTTCAAGGCGTAGCAATGGGACAGCGCGGGCTTTCGGGCAATAGCAACCCCGTAACGTGGATGCCGTCGCTTACGGTACATTATTTTCCAAAAAATAACCCGCTTGTACTTGGTGGTTCAATTTCGATGCAATTTTTTGACCGAACCCAAGCATTGCAAAAACAGGGCGAAGGCTTTGAATTGCTTGCATTTCCTATTTCCATGTGCTTCCAGTATTTGCTGCTTCCCGAACCCCCATTCCGCCCGTATTATGGCGTAGAAACAGGTGCAACGATCTATCGTTACCGTTTTTACGACAAAGAGCGGCTCATCGGCTCAGAAAGCAACGTCGCGCTTCTTGTTACGCCCAATGTGGGGTTAAAAGTGGAGATTTTCGAGGATTTGGATTTGGATTTAAATGTCCGTTACCAATTTCTTTTCCATGAACGCATTGAGTGGGGAAGTGCTGGACAGAGTTTGCAAGGCTATAATTTTTTAGCAGTTTCGCTGGGATTGAACTACCAGCTTTTTCGGTGAGAATCGTTCCTACCCCGCCCGTGTAGAGCAGAAATATCAGACCAATTACCGTTTACCCCGCTCAGATGTCGTTTCGCCCCAAACTTGTTGTGCATCTGCAAAGAAACTTCTACTTTTGTACAAGTATCTTCTCTAAGTATCCTTGACACAAAGAAAGAAGATATTTCCACCGAAAAAACGACCCAAATACTTTTATTTTTTACCATCCTCATTCCTAGGAGTTGTCATAATGACACGCACATTCAAAACCCTCGCTTTCGCTATGACCTTCGTGGTTATGCTCCCCGTTCTCGCGTTCTCGCAAGGCGATGAAATCTTCAAAGTGATTGCTTGCAAAGGCAAAATCACGCTTGAGCGCACTAAAAAACTTGTCAACGTCGGTTCCGGCTTAAACTCCGCCGACCAACTCCGCATGGAAGGACCAGTCTATCTCGGCTTGGTTCACAAAAGCGGTAAAGCTATCGAACTCCGCACCGAAGGTATCGTTCCGATTAAAGACCTCTTGAAAAATGTTTCCGCGAAATCCAATGGCATGGACAAACTTGTTGGTTTCGTTGTTAATTCGGTCAAAGGCGCTGAAGAAGGCAAAAATATCAAGAGCGCAAGTGTGGAAATGTCGCTGAACGTTAACAAACTCCGCCTTATTTCGCCACGCACCACCAAAACGATTGACGACGAAATGACCTTTACGTGGCACGGTTCAGTAGATGGCAAACCAGCAAACTACCTCTTCACTATCACTGATGCAAACCAAACCGTTCGCTTCAAAAAAGAATTGACCGAAACGCAGTTGGCAGTGAATTTGAAAGCGTTGAACTTGGAAAAAGACCGTTGCTACTACTGGAGCGTCACGCAGACTAACGCACAAGCTCCTTCGATTGAGAGCTACTGCTTATATTTGGTGAACGATGCAGAGACGGCATCCTTGAGCGGTCAACTTCAGGCATTGCGTCAAGAGCAGAACGCACAACCAGGCGCATTGGACAAATTGATGCTTGGAGCGTTCTATGAGCAAAACGGCTTGACGTACCGCGCAATGACGGCATACAAAGACGCAGCTGCAATGGGTGGGGATGTAGAAATCTTCAATGATTCCTACCGCGAGTTCCTTCGCCGCACGGGTGTTGACTATGAGACCATGAAATTGATGGTAAAAGAGCAGAAATAAAAGAGCAAATCAAATCTGGTCGATAAGAAACATGAAAAGCGTTACCAACATTTACACGTTGGTAACGCTTTTGGCTTTTATGGTCGGACAGTCTGCTTGAGGTGTGTGCCGCTATTTCATAGAAAACACGATTTTTTTTCGTCGCTTCGCAACCTTCTCGTATCTTGCTCGTTTTAGTCTAGCAATGCTCTTGTTCCATTTTTATTCACCCCTATTTCCCATTATTGTATGCACCTTTTCCGTTCCTTTGTTGGGAAGCTGTGTTTTTATGCGGTGTGCAGCACCATGATTTTCGGCGCAGCAGCCCAAGCGCAGACCGCCACGACAACATCTCCCCCAACGCCAATAAAAATCACTTCCGCTATGTTCGGCGACCTCAAAGCCCGCCAAATTGGTCCCGCAGCCATGAGCGGACGCATTTCGGCGATTGATGTGATTGACAAAAAACTTGACGAGAAAAACCCCAAATCACTCGACCAGCGTATTATCTGGGTCGGCACGGCAACAGGCGGCGTGTGGAAATCGCTTGACAACGGCACAACATTCAAACCCGTTTTCGACAAACACACCCAATCCATCGGCGCTCTGGCGATTGACCAATCCTCAAAAGGCGATATTGTCTGGGTTGGCACGGGAGAAACCAACGTCCGCAATAGCGTTTCTGTTGGCGACGGTATCTATAAAACTACTGATGGTGGCGACAACTGGCAACGTATGGGCTTGGAGAAGGTCGAGCGGATTGCCAAAGTCGTGATACACAGCACCAACGCCAATATCGTCTATGTGGCGGGCTTGGGCGCACTTTGGTCGGACAGCGAAGACAGAGGTTTGTACAAAACCACCGATGCTGGCAAAACATGGGAAAAAATTCTCTACGTTGATGCAAAAACCGGATGTGCCGATGTGGTCATGGATCCTTCCAATCCGAATATTCTGTACGCTTCGATGTGGCAATTCCGACGCAAAGGATGGGAGTTTTCCTCTGGCGGCGATGGTAGCGGCTTTTTCAAATCGGTTGACGGTGGCAAAACGTGGAAAAAACTTGGTACCGAGCAGGGACTTCCGGGCGGCATGATTGGGCGGACGTGTATTGCCGTTGCTCCCTCGAATCCGAATGTCGTCTATGCAATGGTGGAATCGAAAAAAACGGGTATTTACCGCTCCGATAACAAAGGCGAATCATGGAAATTGATGGCAGATAAAGTGTCACTCACCCTGCGCCCATTCTATTTTGCGGTGCTTGTCGTTGACCCAATGGACGAAAACCGTGTTTACAAGCCAAACTTCCAACTCAATATCAGCAATGACGGCGGCAAAACCTTCGAGACCCTTGGTGGTGACACACACGCCGACCACCACGCGCTGTGGATTGACCCCAAAAACCCGATGCACTTGCTTCTCGGCACTGACGGCGGAGTCTATCGTTCGCTCGACCGAGGCAGAAAATGGCAGTTTTTCCGCAATTTGCCCGTTTCGCAGTTCTACCATGTCAATTATGATATGGAAACGCCGTACAACGTCATGGGCGGCTTGCAGGATAACGGCTCATGGATGGCTCCATCCCGCAATAATGGCTCATTGACAAATTCGCTGTGGAAAAGCGTTGGTTTTGGCGATGGTTTCTATGTTCTGCGCGACCGTTTGGATAAAAACTTTCTCTATTTCGAGATGCAAGGTGGTAATATGCTTCGCCATCACTTGCCTACGGGTGAAGTGAAAGTCATTAAGCCACTCGAAAAAGCAGGTGAGCCGAAATATCGCTGGAACTGGAATACGCCGATTGTGCAAAGCCCAAAAAATCCGAAAACGCTCTATGCTGCTTGCCAATTCCTCTTCCGCTCGTACGATCGAGGCGAAACATGGGAGAAAATCTCGCCTGATTTGACCACCAACGATCCGATGAAGCAAAAGCAAGAAGAGTCCGGCGGCGTGACGATGGATAAATCCTCAGCCGAGAACCACACCACCATTTATGCCGTTGCCGAGTCGCCATTGGATGAAAAAGTGATTTGGTCGGGTACGGACGATGGGAACTTGCAAGTAACGCAAAACGGCGGAAAAACGTGGACAAACGTTATTGCCAATGTGCCGGGCGTTCCGAAAAACACGTGGGTTTCGACCGTGGAAGCAGGTCATTTCGACAAAGGTACGGCATATGTAACATTCGATGGTCACACGATGGGCGATATGAAAACCTACGTTTACAAAACCACCGACTTTGGCAAAACATGGACTGCCTTCACGAGCAGCGAATTTAAGAGCTATGCGCTGTGTATCCGCGAGGATTTGGTCAATAAAAACATCCTCTTTTTGGGAACAGAAATGGGCTTGCTCATTTCGCTGGATGGCGGTCAGAACTGGGCGCAAATGACTTCCAACATTCCGAATGTCGGCATTCGTGATATTGCCATTCACCCCCGCGAACACGACCTCATCTTGGCAACACACGGGCGCGGC
>JAAFHM010000653.1 GCA_013298375.1 Ignavibacteria bacterium
AAAATTACTGCCCAAGCCATCGCGTAGCATATATTTTGCTATACTCCCGTTTTTCAACGATGCTAAACCGCCGCCTTTTGTGCCGAACCACATCGTTCCGCGTGAATCCTGAAGCATGGCGTAAATCGTGTTGCTGCCAAGACCGTCTTTGGTGGTGTAGGTTTTAATTGTTGCGGCGGTGGACGTACCAGCAAGTGCGCCCAAGGATGAACCAAGCGCCGCGCCCTGTACAAGCAATCGTGCTGCACCTGCGTCTGTGCCGACCCAGAGCGCACCATCGGAATCTTCCACGATAGCCTGTATGCGGTTGCTGGGCAAACCTTCGCTTGTGGTATAACGCGAGGAAAACACGCCCTTGCTCATGCCTTGCAATCCCGCTCCCGTTCCAATCCAGACCTTACCAAGCCTATCGCTCCAAAGCGCCGTAATAACGTTATTCAGCAAGCCTTGTTGTGTCGTAAAATTCGACCATGTTCCGGCGGAAAACGTGTTCAAACCGCCGTTTGTGCCGATGTAGATGGTTCCATCGCCGCCTTCAACGATAGCACTGATGCCGTTATGCGAAAGCCCGTCTTTTGCGGTGTAGGCATTAAAACGGCGATCTTTGAAACGCCCAATTCCACCGCCGTCTGTGCCTATCCAAAGCGCACCTTCGCGGTCTTCCAGCAGCGTAAATACTTCATCCGCACCCAAGCCTTGCTGGGAGGTGAAGGCAGAAAGCTGTCCGGCACTGGTCAAACGGTTCACGCCACCGCCATTCGTGCCAATCCAGAGCGTCCCTTCGCGGTCAATCACGAGCGAGCGGACATCGTTTTTGCTCAGACCATTGGCGGTGTTGTAAAAAGCGGTTGCGGCGTTGTTTTCGACGCGAAAAAGCCCGTCGTTGCTGCCCACCCAAAGCCGCCCTTGTTTGTCGGCAAGCAAGGCATGAACGCCGTCGCCGACCAAGCCTTCATCGGGCGAGTAGGGACGGAACTGTCCTTCGATTGCCACAAACGGCGAAAAACGACCATTTTCCCAGTGATTCACGCCGCCGCCATTGGTACCGACCCACATACCGCCTTTGAGGTCGGAGGCAAGCGCTAGGATTGTTGGGGCAGTTAAGCCATTGTCGGTTGAATACTTCGTAAAACGCCCATTTTGCCACGATGCCAAGCCGTTTTCCGTCCCAATCCAGACCGTTCCTTGCGTGTCTTCGGCAAGTGCAAAAATCACATTGTCCGGCAGTCCCTCTTTGACGGTGTAGAGGGTAAATTTTCCCTCACGAATACACAGCAAACCGTTTTCCGTTCCAACCCAAAACGCACCGGATTTATCTTCCAAGAGCGACAAAATAGCATTGCTTTTCAGAGGCAGATTGGATTTATCGAACGCAACAAACCGTGCGCCGTCGAAGCGTACCAAACCTTCTGCCGCACCAATCCAGACGTAGCCGTCGCGCGTCTGGTACAAACTGCGAATACCGCTTTGCTGAAAGCCGTTATCGTTCCGCCACGAATCGAAGACGTATTGCGTTATCGGTTTGGTGGGGTTCAGCCCGCGAACACTCTCTGTAACTTGTGTTTCGGGTGTTTTCTGAGCAGTTGTAATACAATGTGCGCCGAGTAGAATGCTACCAAGCGCGAACAACGAGAGGAATGGACGGCGAATCATGGAATAGTTCCGAGATAAGTAGGGTGAAGACTGGCGGTCGCCCGAAATACCAACCGCAGCAAGAACAAACAATATTCAAACTCGCCCAAATTAGTATTCTTTCAGGAATTTTGTGCAAATTTCTTTCAGGAAAAATGAGCAAATTAGCGAGTCCGCTTCTTCCCCATGAGCGCGTCTCTCTTGAGCGCGGAAATTTCTAGCGTATTGGTACTGAAAATATTTTCATACTACTTTGGAGTATGATGCGCGGCGTTCTAATAAGTGCTATATTGATTCCAGAGTTCCGTACTTTTTGAAAATAAGACCCGTAAGGCGCATCAAAACTCAATACTTCTTCTTCTCCAACGTCTGTTATACCCATGGTGCGTAATTAGTTACGCAAAGGAATGTGAAGCGCGTTGGCGGGTGGTGGTGAATGGCTTTCGCGCTCGGTTTCCAGCATGAGTTTGAGCGCATCTAGCAGATTTTCTTGGACTTCTTGGAGCGTTTCGCCTTCCGAGACCACGCCGCGAATCTCCGGGAATATACGCAGTAAAGCCACCTTCAGCACACGTTATGACAACAGCAGTACGATTAACATTGAGCATGATTCGTGAAAAAAGGTACAACAAACACCATTTGAATTTAAGCCATTTGCACCGCAAAAACACGCAACAAAACAAACCCCTCATTCCTTGTCCCCCAACGGATACTTCCATGAATACCTTGGCAACCTCTCTTCGCTTAAAGAGCGCACGAATACTCGTCGCGCCCTTTGTTGGCATTCTTACGAATAGCCTTACTCCGTTCCGCCGACTTGGGAGCTTGTTAGTGCTGCTGTTCTGCCTTTCTCTCCCGACACAAACGGTTGCTCAGGTCGTAACGACACTGGCGGGCGATGGCACGGCTGCCCTTCTCAATGGCACTGGCACTGGGGCGCGATTCAATTCCCCATCAAGAGTGGTAAGCGACGGCGCGGGCGGGAATCTTTATGTAGCCGATTTCTCCAATCACTGCATTCGCAGAATCGTCGTTGCAACGGGTGTGGTTACAACACTTGCCGGAAGCGGTGTTGCGGGCTTTCTTGATGCGACTGGCA
>JAAFHM010000072.1:0-12934 GCA_013298375.1 Ignavibacteria bacterium
GGGAAACCCGTGCGACGGCAGCGTTCATTTACTCCTCAGCCGTCGGACGGGAAGACATGAGAATTACGCAGCAACAAAGATAGAGCCTTGTGGCGGAACATCCAAGTAAAAAGCCGCAATCTCGCCGACCACATAGCGAATCTGCTCCTCGCTGAGTTCAGGATAAATCGGCAGCGCCAGCACGTGGGCGGCGAGGCAATTCGCCACGGGAAAATCTGCATCCCGCGCACCAAGCCCCGCAAAACACTCCTGCCTGTGGAATGGCACAGGATAATAAATTTCCGCACCGATGCCACGCGCTGCTAAATGCTGACGGAGTTTGTCGCGCTGCGGCACGCGAATCGTGTATTGGTTGTAGATATGATGATTCCTTGCGTTAGAGTCGGTATAAAGCGCCGGAGGTAGTAAAATGCTATTGTGTGGGGCGAAGCGCTGAAAGGAATGATTCGCACAATTCGGACAATGCTCAAAGCCTGAACACGCCTTGTGTTCAGGGTTTTCTTGCGCCAAACCCGCTTCGATGAAAAGCCGCGTGTAGAGTGCGGCATTGCGCCGACGGGCTTCGTGCCATGCTTCCAAATGCGGGAATTTCACGTTCAGCACCGCTCCTTGCAAGGCATCCATACGAAAATTTCCGCCAATGAGTTTGTGATAATAGCGTGGTTCCATGCCGTGATTGCGGATGTGCTTGAGTTTGGTATAAAGATTTTCGTCATTGGTCGTGATTAAACCTGCATCGCCAAAAGCACCGAGGTTTTTCGTCGGGTAGAAGGAAAAACAGCCCATAGCGCCTATAGAACCTGCTTTGCGTCCATCCTTGTACTGCGTTCCAATTGCTTGTGCGGCATCTTCTATCACCGCAACGTCGTGTTTATCGGCAATCCGCATAATCTCATCCATGTCAGCACACTGACCAAAAAGATGGACGGGGATGATGGCTTTTGTGCGTGGTGTTATGAGGCTTCCCAGCAAGGCGGGATTGATGTTGAAGCCATTGGGTTCGGAATCGACGAATATCGGCGTTGCCCCAACCCGCGCCACTGCGCCCGCCGTAGCGAAAAAGGAGAATGTCGGGACGAGAACCTCGTCGCCAGCGCCAATATTGAGTGCCATGAGTGCCATGAGCAGCGCATCGGTACCGCTTGAAACGCCCAACGCAAAGCGGGAATCGCAGTACGCCGCCATCGAACGCTCCAGTGCCTCGACCTCGCTGCCCAGAACGCAGACTTGAGATTCGGCAACACGGATGAGAGCCGCATCCAGAGCGGGTTTGAGGGCGCGGTATTGCGGTTGAAGGTCTAAAAGAGGAACAGTCATAATGGGTAATGATAATAGTAGAAGAGACAAAGAGGTTACAATTTATTAACATTTACACTTTTTCGCGCTTGATAAAGAGGTAAAATCGTATTTTTGCCTCAATTCAATCACGCATATTTATCGTCTATTCGATGGATATTCTTCCACCTCAATTATTTATGGAGATTTTATGAAAAGAAGCATACTTCTTTTTGCCACGATGTTTGTCCTGCTGCCGGCATTGGCACTGAAGGCGCAGGTCACGACGGGGGGCATCAACGGCTTGATAACAGACAAGGCAGGCAAACAAATGACTGGTGTCCGTGTCATGGCAACCCACGAGCCTTCCGGCACCAAGTATGGTGCTGTTAGCAACGTCAGTGGTCGCTACTTGATTCCCGGTATGCGTACCGGTGGACCGTACACATTACAGTTTACCGCAGTAGGCATGAAGCCGGAAAAATATAGCGATATTTATGTGAAACTCGGCGAAACGTCGGTGTATAATGCCAAACTCGACGAGGGCGAAGTAAAGTTGAGCGAAATTACGGTTGTTTCCAAAAAGAATGCAACCATGAGCGCAGAGCGCACAGGCGCAGCAACCAATATCGGACGCGAGACGATTCAATCGCTACCAACATTGAACCGTAGCGTCCAAGATATGACCCGCCTGACACCACAAGCAAATGGCTTGTCGTTTGCTGGTCAAGACCCACGTTTTACCAGTTTTTCGGTGGATGGTTCGGTCTTTAATAATAACTTTGGTTTGCAAGGCTCTGGTGGCGGTACGCTTCCAGGCTCACAAACAGGCGCTTCGCCAATTTCGCTGGATGCTATTGAAGAATTACAAGTAAATATGGCTCCATATGATGTGCGCCAAGCAGGTTTCGTTGGTGCTGGTATCAATGCCATTACGCGCAAAGGTGACAATCAATTCCGTGCTTCGTTGTTTTACAACACACGCAATCAAAACTTTGTCGGCACAACGCTGCGCAGCCCCGAAGGAGTAGAAACCAAACCACCAATCAATAATTTTAATGTTCAACAATTAGGTTTCCGTTTGGGCGGTCCGATTATTGAAGACAAGTTGTTTTTCTTCATCAATGGTGAAATTGAAAATCGCATTGATCCCGGTACACTCAATAGAGCTTCTACGGGGGCTGGTGATACCAATGCTAGTAACATTGTCCGTCGTGGTTTAGCGCTGTCGGATTCGTTGAACCGTTTAAAGCAATTTTTGATTGATCGTTTCCAATTCGACCCAGGTGTTTATGAAAATTACGAACGCCCTTCGTATAGCGCAAAAGCAACAGCACGTCTTGATTTTAACATCGACGAGTCCAACAAATTAAGTTTGCGGTACAACTATTTGCGCTCATTTGCTGATATTGTTGTTTCTAATAGTGGTGCTGTCGGTAGCCGTGCAAACAATCTCTTCGCATTACAATTTTCCGGCTCGAACTATCGGCAAAACAATGACTTGAACTCGGTTGTCGCGGAATACAACGGAACATTCAATAATGAATGGTTCTTAAACGCTATTGTGGGCTTCACAGCAAATCGTGATTACCGCGAAATTCTGGGTTCACGTCGTTTTCCATTGGTGGACATTGTACAAGCAGGTCTCACCATTACGTCCTTCGGTGATGAGCCATTTACGCCGAATAACCGCCTTTTTAACGACACCTATCAAGCGCAATTTAACGTAACACGCTACTTAGGCGAACACGTTTTGACAGCAGGCTTCAACGGTGAATACTTCACCTTTGAAAACGGCTTTACACCACAAATTAGCGGTGTTTATCAGTTCAATTCCTTCACTGATTTCTACAATGCGGCAAATGGTCAGAACGTAACGACCCGCAACTATACAAAATGGTTTTCTTCGCTGGAAGGTGGCGCAGTACCGTTTGCGTTTACTCGCGCACTGCAAGCAGGTCTGTATTTGCAAGATGAGTGGGCAGTCACACCTCAGTTCAAATTAACCATTGGTGTTCGTGCTGACTTGCAAACGTTTGAACAAACAGCGTTGACAAATCCGCAAGTTCCAAATTTACGATTCTTACGCCCAGACAATACGCCCGTTACGCTCCGCACACAACAACTTCCAACCCCACAAGTCCTCTTCTCGCCGCGTCTTGGTTTTAACTGGGACGTAACAGGCGACCGCACAACGCAAATTCGTGGTGGTGCTGGTATCTTTACGGGACGCATACCATTTGTCGTTATTTCCAACCAAGTTGGCAATACTGGTATGTTCAACGGTAGCTATAACATCCCAGCACAACTCAATGTTACGAATATCCCAGGCACAACAACGCCAATCCGCTGGTCTGACCAAATCAACGCGAATATTCCAGCGGATTTCGCAACACGTGTTCCTGCTGCTGCCTACAATATTGCCGTGAGCGATCCAAACTTCCGCTATCCACAAGTTTTCCGTGCAAACTTGGCTTTTGACCAAGAGTTACCTGGCGGAGTTCTTTTCACAGCAGAAGGTGTTATTAGTCAAAATATTAGCGCAATTCTTTACCAGAATGTCAACCAAGTTATTCCAACGCAACGCTTCTCGGGGGCAGATAATCGCTTCCGTTACCCGGGATCATTCGCTCAGAATGCCACAGGTACAACAAGCCGTCCCGGTTTGACCGATAGCTTAAATCGTCTGAATCCTATCAACCCAACTCTTTCGGACGCAATTCTGCTGACAAATACGAACCAGGGTGGCTCATTTACTGCTACAGGACAATTACAGAAAAACTTTACGGATATTGGGTTGAACATCATGGCTGCCTACACGTATTCGCAGGCGCGAGACTTAACAGATTTTGGTTCGGTTGCTCAAAGTTCATGGCGTGATATTGTGTCCGTCGATGGCAACAATTATCCAAAATTGACCTTCTCCAGCAATGATATGACCGATCGTATCGTCGCAAACGTTGGCTACACCTTGAATTGGGGTAATCTTTTGGGTGAAAGTCTTCGATTTATCGGCAGAACATCCATCAATATTTTCTTTAACTCACAAAGCCAAAATCGTTTCTCCTACACCGTACGTGGCGATCTTAACGGCGACACTCCGCCAAATCTTTCCAATAATGATCTGATGTTTGTTCCTAATGACGCGAGTCAAATCTTGTTTGAAAACTTAGTCATCGGTTCTGGTGCAGCCGCACGGACATTCACCCCAGAGCAACAATGGGCAACGCTGAAAGCATACATTGATGCCGATCCGTATTTGAAAACTCGTGGTGGTCAGTACGCAGAGCGTAATGGCGGCTTCCGTGCTATGTTGACTCGTATGGACGTATCGCTGACACACGATTTCGTCATTGATTTTGGCGGCAAACCAACAGCTATCCAAGGACGTGTTGATATGTTCAACGCTCTGAATTTTATTGATAATCGCTTGGGTATTGCCGACGTGATAAATCTTACGAATCCACTGGAATTCCGTGGCGTTGTTACCGATGCCAGCGGTGCTGCACGCCCTCGCTACCGTCTTGCCAGTGCAACAGTCAATAGTTCTGGTAATCTTACCTTGCCTTCAACATTACGTCAAGGCGCGGATGTGCGTTCTGATGTTTGGAATTTGCAGTTTGGTATTCGTATTACCTTCAACTAAGCCTAACGGCAGCCTTCGGGTTTCAGTAAAAACCTCAAAAGCCCCTGTATCCAAGCAATACAGGGGCTTTTTGTTTGGTGGCTCACCAATCCGTTACGGCAGCGTCTCCAAAATATTGCGATAGCTTTCGTACCGCTCCGGGTCAATCATTCCCGCTTCTAATGCCGCTTTGATAGCACAGCCCGGCTCGTGGGTGTGGCTGCATGGGGTGAATTTACATTCCAAACGGTCGTCGTCGAAATCGTGAAAATAGTATGCCAAATCTTCGCGGTCTAGTCCCCAAATACCAAACTCTCGTATGCCGGGTGTGTCCAGAATATAGCCACCTTCGGGCAGCCGAAAAACCTTGCTAAAAGTGGTCGTGTGTAAGCCTTTTTGCGTCTTTGTGCTGACTTCGGTGGTAATCTGGGCTTCTTCGCCGAGCAGCAAATTCACCAAGGTTGATTTTCCGACACCCGACGGACCCGAAAAAACACTAATTTTGCCCGTCAGCACAGGCGAGAGCGTCTCCAAACCGCGCTTTTTCTCCGCACTCACAAACAGCGTTTTGATGCCCAAAAATCGTTCGTACATCATCAAATCTTCTCGAACAAACGTTTCGTCCATCAAGTCCATTTTATTGATGCAGATAATCGGTTCGACGTTGCCCAATTCTGCCGCAATCAAATAACGGTCAATGAGTCGGCGGTTGTAAAATGGGTCGGCTGCCGACATGAGAATAATGACTTGGTCAACGTTGCTGACAATCACTTGCTCAATGCCGTCGCTTCCGGCGGACTCACGGGCAAGTTTCGTGCGGCGCTCTTTGACTTGCACAATAACGCCCGGCAGCATATCCATCTCGCCGGAAACCGGCTCTATGCGGCAGCGTACACGGTCGCCAACGGCAACAAGCGTCGAAGCGGGGTTTTCGCTGACGATGCTGCGCGAGACAACGCAATCATACAACTGCCCACCATCGTTGTCTATTGATTCGACAATAAACGAGCGTCCTGTCGCGTCCAACACCCAGCCCTCGAAGGTATTCGCTGTGGGCAAATGTTCTTTGTGTTGGAGATTCTTTAAGCGCGGGCTCATAGATACAGCGCGGTTCGGCACGGCATCTTCTTCTTCATCCCACTGCGTTTTTTTAGCGTAGAATTGATGCTCAGAACTGCCTTTTGTCCATGTTTTTGCGGTGCGTCGAGATTTTGACAGCGTTTCTTGCGACGGTTTATATTTTTTACCAGCCATGCTTTTATCCTTTTGAAAAATAGGTTTTTAGGCGTGTTTGCGAGCAAAGGGTGCGCGAAATGTTCTTTGTGAAACAATGAAAATTTGCTAATTTTGTACCAGTTGAACAACAAACCGAAAGAATTTCTTTGAACTCACTCTGGACATTGAATCGAGCAAGTGAAAACCCTAACATTTCCATAACGACCGCCGGAACAGAATACTATCCTGCGCCCATTGCGAAAATACTCATTTCGCGTGGATTGACGATAGCCGAAGATATTGACAGCTTTTTCAAGCCTGCGTTTGAAAATCTCCATTCGCCGTTCCTGATGGACGGTATGGACACAGCGCTGCAACGTATCGAAACGGCGATTGCTCAAGGCGAGCGCATCCGCATTTACGGCGATTACGATGTTGATGGCACGGTTACCACAGCAATGCTTACCCGCTACTTACGCCGCATTGGGGCGCAAGTGGATTACCATATCCCCAAGCGCTTTACCGAATTTTACGGTCTTTCGCCCGAAACAGTCGAAGACTGCTATAACGATGGTGTTTCCTTGCTTATCACCGTTGACACGGGCGTTACGGCGGTGGATTCTATTCAGTATGCCCGCGATTTGGATATTGATGTTATCGTCTGCGACCACCACGAGCCTTCCGATGCCCTTCCTGCCGCTTTTGCTCTTCTGAATCCCATCAAAGGGACGTGTAGCTATCCCTTCAAGCATTTATGCGCTTGCGGCGTGACTTTCAAACTGGTTCAGGCGCTTTGCGAACGGCGTGGAGAGCCGGAAGTTGCGTTTGATTATTTAGATTTAGTTGCTATCGCTTCGACGGCAGACATGGTTCCGCTTATTGGCGAAAATCGGACGTTGGTGCATTTTGGATTGCTCCGCATGAACGCCAAGCCGCTTCCGGGCTTGAAGGGCTTGATGGAATGTACAAATATCAAAGCCGGAACGATTACGAGTTCGACCATAGTTTACAATCTTGCTCCGCTCATCAATGCTGCTGGGCGCATGGGCGACGCAGAACGCGCCGTCGAACTCATGCTCACCGAAGACCCGTTGCAAGCATTCCGCCTCGCGCAAGATCTCGAAAGCAAGAATTATCGCCGCCGCGTTATTGATGACAAGACTTTTACTGAAGCACAGCAAATCGCCGAAGACCTAATTGCGAACGAAAATCGTCGTTCGCTCGTTCTGCATAATCCCGATTGGCACGTTGGCGTTATCAACATCGTGGCTTCGCGCCTTGTGGAGAAGTATCATCTGCCGACGATTATGCTCACGAGTATTGACCACATCGCCAAGGGTTCGGCGCGGAGTATTAAAAATTTCGATGTTCATGCGGCGCTCAAGCAATGCCAAAAATACCTACGGCAATTCGGTGGACACAAATACGCTGCGGGCTTGTCGTTGGAAGAGACAAATGTTGCGCTCTTGCGGGACGAATTTGACCGAATTGCCCGCACAATGCTTTCCGAAGAAATGCTCGTGCCGGAAGTGGTGATTGATTCCGAACTCCATTTTAGCGAACTTTCGCCTGATTTCCTGCGTCTTTTGCGCCAATTTGCGCCCTTTGGCTACGGCAATAACAAACCCTGCTTCCTCACGCAAAACATTGTTACGTCCGGCAGAGCAAGCATTGTTGGCAAAAATCACTTGCGTATGCGGGCGCGGCAAGATAATGTTGTTTTTGAAGCCATTGGCTTTAATCTTGGTGATAAATTAGAACTGTGCAACGCCGGAGAGCCGCTTTCGATGGTCTATACGATTGAAGAAATTATGCATCATCAGCGCGTGAGTCTGCAACTGTACATCAAAGATATTGCGCTCACCAAAGACCAACCGCTTCGCACCAAACTTGTCATGGACGAAATGGCAACAACACTTGCCAGAGCAACGGCAACTGCGGCACAAACCGAAGAGATTGCCAATGGGCATAGTCGGGTTACGAATGGCGGCGGTGGCAATGGTGCGGGTAAGCATAACGGCTCCAATGGTGCGCCAAGCCTTGTTGTCGCTGGTGTTTGAGCAAGAGTCCTCCCCATTATTTTTCAAGGAAACATCTATGGCTGCATTCGTCATAATGTCGCGTGGTCATCGTCAGAACCGTCTGAGCAGAGCAGATTTCTTCAGAATACTGAAGTCTGCTCTTTTTTGTTGGTGCTTGATTCTGTGCGCCCCACAAGGGCTTTTTGCTCAGGTTACCCGGACACTCACCAACCCGCCCCCTCCACAGTCGGAACCCTCGCAAAGCAGTCCACAAGCCTTTTTCATGGATGTCCTTTTTTTTAAGGGTGAACAAGACTCGACGCAGCGTGTGGATATATTTGTGGTCGTACCGTATCAGTCGCTGAATTTTATGAAGCGCGATAGCGTCTTTATCGGTGATTATCTTGCGACCATTACGCTCAAAGACCCTTCGGGCAAGGATTTACAGGTTATTCGCAAAGAGCGTCCTATCAAAGAAGATCGCTTGGAGGTAACGCTTGGTGCGACGGGGGCATTTGACTATCTCCAAAGCACGTTTACCGTTGCGCCGGGTAATTACACGATTACCGTCGAGATTGCGGACGTTCTGAGCAAACGTACTTTCACGCTACAGCGCTCGTTCAAAGCGTTGAACACTAGCGCTGCGCAATTTGCCATAAGCAGCATTATGTTTGCCAGTAGCATCGTGCCGAATGGTTCGCGGTTCAGCCTTACGCCGTATCTTGCCGATGATGTTTCGCCGCTTACCCAAGACGGGTTTTACGCCTTTTTCGAGACCTATAATGCCTTTGGAACGGGTTTGGATTCATTAGATTTTGTTTATGAAGTCATTGATGAAAAAGGGGGAAAAGCATTTTTAAGCAAGCGCCAGCGCCGCTCCGTCGCTGCTGCGCGGGAGCAGCAATTTGTAAAAATAGGACTTCCGGCACAGTTGCCTATTGGTACATACACTTTACGGCTATTGGTGCTGCGTTTGGATACAACCAGCAAATATGCTGACCGCGATGTATTGGCGGCATCTGCCCGCACGATGCGCTTGGATTGGAAAGGCTTGGGGATGCTGGCGATGCTCAAGGGCGAAGACCTCATGCGGGCTATTCGCCAGATGCGCTATGTGGCTTCGCCGCAGGAAATCACGGCTATTCAAAATGCTGCTCCTGAAGATGACAAACAACGCCGCTTTTTCGAGTACTGGCAGCGTCTCGACCCCACACCGGCAACGCTGCGGAATGAGGCATTTGAGGATTATTACCAGCGTGTGGACTATGCAAATCGCAATTTTCGTGCTATTAGTTTTGGTGACGGCTGGATGAGCGATATGGGCATGGTGTATATTATTTTTGGAGCGCCGCAATTTACCCGTGATTTTCGCCGCGATGGTCGTATTATCTGGACGTGGTCGTATCCGACATATGGGCGAGAGTTTGTCTTTGTTGATTATACGGGCTTCGGCAATGATTTTCGCCTAACATCGGGAATGCCATTTGAGCGGTATCGGTATCGGCGCTGAACAATATTTTTCAATAATGATGAGAATGGCTATGACTTAAATTCGCCAGTTTTTACTCCTTGTCAACACAGGACACGCCTCTGTCAGGCGTACCCCATCACTCATCCGCCAAAAAATATCGCTCTGCCAATTCTTCCCCAATGCCATCCAAAAACCGTGATACTTTGCCTAGCACCATCCCACTTTCGCGGTCGAAAATATTGATAGGATAGCTGATAAAAAGCCGCTCCTTTGCCCGTGTTGCCGCCACATAAAATAAGCGTCGTTCCTCTTCCAACGTGTCCTCCGATTCAAATGCTCTGACAGGTGGAAAACGTCCGTCTAATGCCCATATCAGAAACACCGCGCCCCATTCTAAGCCCTTTGCAGAGTGAATCGTCGAAAGTGTAAGAAATTCCGTTTCACTGCCTGTAGCCAAGACCTCTTCGACAGATTCGGTCGGCGGTTCGATTGCCATATCTGCCAGAAGCGCAGGTACGGCGCGGTATCGCTCGGCAATGCTGCCGACGGTTTCAATGTCTTTGAGGCGCTTTTTGTAATCGTCGTATTTCTTTTTCATCAAAGGTCGGTAGTAATCAATAATTTGCCAGACTTTCTCGCCGGGCGCGCCATTGCTTTCTTCCAGACGTGCTAAAAGTGAAAAAAGCCGTTTAATTTGTTCGTCGCCACGGGCAATATTGCTCAGATTGTGTGTGTTCTGAAGCGTAACGCTACCGCTCACAACTGCCTCAATCACCGTGTTTGCTGTGCGTGGTCCCACCCCTTCCAAGAGCAGCAAAATCCTATTCCAACTCACGGCATCTTTGGGGTTCACCAGCACCCGCAAATGCGCGATAATGTCCTTGACGTGCGAGGTTTCGATAAACTTGAAACCACCAAATTTTTGAAATGGAATATTCGCCCGACTGAGTTCGATTTCAAGGTCGTTGGAATGAAAACCGGAGCGCATAAGAATCGCAATATCGTCAAGCGGCAAGCCCTGTTCGCGGTAATCCAGCACTTGCTGAACAATAAATTGCGACTGTTGCTGCTCGTTTTCTGCTTGAATAATTGCCGGAAAGGTACTTCCAGACTTGCGTGAGAATAATTCTTTGTCGAAACGAAATGTGGCGCGGCGGATAATTTCATTCGTCAGGCTCAAAATCGGCTGCGTGGAGCGATAATTTTCTTCCAACTTGATAATACGGCAATTCCGAAAGGCATCGGGAAAGCGCATAATATTTTCAAAGTTTGCCCCGCGAAAGGCGTAGATGCTTTGCGCATCGTCGCCAACCGCCATCACGTTTTCGTGCAATGCCGAGAGCGTCAGCACGATTTCATGCTGAAGCGCGTTGGTGTCCTGATATTCGTCCACCATCACATAGCGGTATTTTTGCTGTACATCCCGCTTCACATCAGGGTTTGTACGCAAAAGATTGAGAAAGACCACGAGCAAATCGTCGTAATCCATCAAATTATGCTTGCGCTTGTAAAAGCCGTAGAAGTCGCATAAATGCTTGATGTCGTCAATGTCGTCGGTAAATTGCGGGTACTCTTTTTTTATCACCGCCTCTGGTGTCATTTGGCAGTTTGCTGCCGTACTGAAAATGCTCAAAAGCGTGTTTTTGCGCGGGAAGCGGCGCTTTTTATCCTTGCTTTTACTGCTTTCGACAAACTGCGACCGCAGCAAATTCACGACATCTTCCGCATCGGATTGGTCGAGGACGCTAAAATTTCCATCGTACCCAAGCGGCGCAAGTGTTTTCGCGGCACGGCGCAAATATCCATGCGCAAAAGAATGAAACGTTCCCCCAGAGACCGCTTCACACCGACCATCGAGCAAATGCGAGGCACGGCGTAGCATCTCGGCGGCGGCTTTGCGCGTGAAGGTCAGCAAGAGAATAGATTCCGGCGCAACGCGGTCTTCAATCAGCCTCGCCACGCGGTAAATAAGCGTCCGTGTTTTGCCCGTGCCAGCACCCGCTATCACCAGCACTGCGCCTGTATCGTGCATGACGGCTTGAAGCTGTTCGGCATTGAGTTCGTCGGCATAGCGAATTTTATAGGATTCAAGCGCCCTCTGGACATTTCCGGCACTATCCAAAGAGGCTTTTTTAAGGACAAGTTTTTTCATGGAATCATAGTTTACGCAACCAATAATGCAATTTATCCGCAAAGATACGCACTTTCTTGAGAAAAGTCTTTTGCGGGCAATGAATGTTTCGGCAGGTTTGGGTGTCTAATCCGCACAACACGATTTTATCACTATTTCAACGCCATTGCACGACCAGCGCTCCGATACAGAATTGATTGCGTCGGTGTTGTCGGGTGATACCGCCCCTTTTGCCGTCATTGTCCGACGCTATGAGCGCCCGATTGCTGCTGCTATTACGGGTATGCTGGGGCATTGTGAGGAAGTTGATGAAATTGGGCAGCAAGTGTTTATCCGCTTTTACGAGGCATTGCCGAAATTTCGTGGTGATTCGAGCGTAAAAACGTATTTGACACGTATTGCCATCAATCTGTCACTCAATGAACTCAAGCGCCGTAAACGGCGATTTTCCTTCTTCCGTCCGATTGATGACGCTGTTGGACAAACCTCCAACAATGCAGAACCTACAACCGATGCAGAGCTTATCGAGCAAGCACTGAAGCGACTTCCGAACGGTATGCGCGAGGTTGTTGTCTTGCGGCTTGTTAGTGGATATTCAACAGAAGAAACGGCGCAAACACTCGGTATTCCCGAAGGCACAGTGCTTTCACGGCTTTCACTGGCACGAAAACAGCTACAAACATTGCTCAAACCTCATTTTGGAGAAGACTATGGACAACAATAACAATACGCCCCAAAGCAGATTAGATGAGGCTTTGCAGCGATATGGCACGAGTGCTGCTTTTTCGCCACTCTTTGCCGATCGAGTCCGAAAGCGCATTGCGGCGAAATCGGCAGAACAGTTGTCGCCGTTGGATGCACTAGCAGAGGAATTATTATGGCTCTTTCGCCGTACGGCACTTGTCGGTGGAACGCTTGTAGCCTTGCTTGTGTGGTACAACCTTGCCGCAAGCGGCGAAATTTCCTTGAGTGGCGCATTTGGACTCACGGGCGATGCACACGAACTACCGATAGAATCTGTATTGATGCTGGATTGAATCTCGTATAATGCCTCGTACAATTTTTCATCACATTTGCCACAACATTTTATCCTTCTACAACTATGACACCCCGCATACAATCTTTTCTGGCGCTTGGCGGAGCGCTACTGCTCGGCATGGTTATCGGTGGGCTGTTGACGGGTGCATTCATTGGAA
>JAAFHM010000072.1:12944-14230 GCA_013298375.1 Ignavibacteria bacterium
ATTTCTTCACGAAGAGCGCTTTATACATATTGCCGAACAACTCATTGAACCCAATGCTCAACAGAAAGACAGTGTTCATAAGGTGTTGAGCCGGTACGGAACGAAAATCGCCACACTGACCCGCACCACCCAACGCGAGCAGATTCGTCTTTTCGATTCGCTCCGGCATGATGTTATGCCGCTTCTCACACCAGACCAGCAAGAGCGCCTTGTCAAGCAGTTTGAGCGCATGGACAAACGGCGCAAAATGCTCTTCCGCGACGAAGGAAAGGCTACACCATGATGACATTGTTCTCGCGCACAGCCCTCTGCCTCGTCTGTGCTTTCATCCTCCAAACACCGCATTGTATCGGGCATTCCGGCATAATTTCTGTGCAAGACAAAACAGTTCGCGTCGTCGTCTTTTTAGCCGATGGTTGCCCGATTTGTCAGAAGTACGCACCAACGCTGCGACGTTTGCATGAGAAATATCGCATGGCAAATGTAGAATTTATCGGTATTTTCCCCGATACCTTCACTACTGATACAGAAGTAGAAGCCTTTGCAAAGCAGTATCCATGCGGTTTTCCGATGAAGCGCGATTCTGCTCAATCACTGGCAAAAAGTCTCAAAGCCCGCACGACACCGGAAGTTTTCGTACTTTCCGGCGCGGGGCAGGTCTTGTATCGCGGACGCATTGACAACGAATTTCCCACGCTGGGGGCGCGTCGCAGCGTGATTACGGAGAATAACTTGGACAATGCACTTTTTGCCATCACGCACCAAAAAACCGTCAGCATCAAGAAAACAAGCGCTGTTGGCTGTTTGATTGAATACATGAAATAATTTTTACCAAACGACCGTTTGGGAACATCTTTTTTATCGTTTACCGCTATGAGAATTTCTTCTTTTGCACTCGCCATACTGCTTTCGAGCATAGCATTCATAAGGCTTTCAGCACAAAATACCCCGACGTTTAACGACCAAATAGCTCCCATTATTTTTAGCAAATGTACACCTTGCCACCGACCGGGCGAAGTTGCACCATTTACACTTTTGAATTACACCGACGCACGCCGCAGAGCCGGTCAAATCAAAGCGGTTACGCAATCGGGCTATATGCCGCCGTGGAAGCCCGTGCGCGGCTATGGCTCGTTTGCCGATGAGCGTGGGCTTACGCCGGAGCAGGTCGCGCTGCTTGCGCAGTGGGTGGATGGAGGCTCTCCCGAAGGCGACCCCGCCAAAACACCTACTCCACCAACATTTCCGACGGGTTCGCAACTTGGAACACCCGATATGGTTATCAA
>JAAFHM010000094.1 GCA_013298375.1 Ignavibacteria bacterium
AATTTCTTTGGTGAGTTCTTGATTCAATTTGCCAAGTTCATCCGTGCGCTCTCCGACGCGCTTTTCCAGTTCCTCGTTCAAAATGCGAATTTCTTCGTCGTTGCGCCAAATTTCCTCAATTTCCACGATAGAGGTTTTGAAATGCTCCAATTCCTGTGCTTGCGGGGTAATATCTTGCAGAGTGAAAAGCGCAACGGTTTCGTGGTCGGCGGTCATATACATCCTTGCCGATGCAATCTCGACGCGGCGCGTACTGCCTTGCACAAACGATGGAATCACGCTGGGTAAGCCGTCTAAACTGACCATTTCTCCTGTTTGCCAAATAGCTCGGAGCGCATCGCCAAAATCATTCGTCCGCAAATGCCCGAACCACAAGCGAATATCCGTGCCGACAAGCGCGCTGGCTTCCAGCCCCGTCCATTCGGTGAGACGTGCGTTCCAAGCCCTAACGATGTAATGTTCGTCAAGAGCGAAAATCCCTACGGCGAGGGCATCGAAAAGGCGTTGCTCAATGGTCGTCATACTGCTCCAAAAATGAATCGCGTATTACTCTTTCAAATGAATTGTACGGAGAATATCCTCATTCGTCAGTTGATAACGCACGGGCGTTACCGAGACGTAGCCTGCTTTCATTGCCCCTTCGTCGGTGTCAATGTCGTTATCAATGGAATTATAATGCCCCGAAAGCCAGAAATACTCCCGTCCCATCGGGTCTTTGCGGCGCTCATATGCGTCTTCCCAACCGGAAGTGCCTTGCCGCGTCAGACGAAAGCCCTTTATCTGATCTTTGGCAAGCGCGGGAACGTTCAGATTCAAAATCGTATCCGAGGGAATCTGCAAATCGAAATATTGAGCCGCAATGCGGGCTGCGTACTCAGCCGCTACGGTACAATCAGTGCGATAATCCAGCGAATCCAATGAAACGGCGATTGCGGGCAGCCCCATCATCATCCCTTCGGTCGCCGCCGAAACTGTGCCGGAATAGAGAATATTTTTGGAAGTGTTCGAGCCGTGATTGATGCCGGAAACCAGTAAATCGGCTTTTTCTTCGAGCAGAGCGCAAATGCCGATTTTTACGCAGTCGGCGGGTGTTCCGTTGATAGCGTAGCCGAACATTTCCCCATCACGGCGAATTTTGGTGGCGCGAAGGGGGCTGCTGACGGTCAGAGCGTGTCCGACAGCGCTTTGTTGGCGGTCTGGCGCAACAACGGAAACCTTGCCAACGCCGCGCAACGCATGAACGAGTGCATAAATACCCGGCGAATCGATTCCGTCGTCATTAGTAACAAGAATGTGCATAATGTGGTTGATAAATCAAAAAAATATTTACTATTTAGGCCTGATGGAAATTTTACTCATCCGCCCCCTTGACAAAGGCGGAATGGGGGATTTGACGGTTAAACATCGCTTCAAATCAATCGTTTGTGCGCAGAAATCTCCCGTCCCCTTAACGCTCGGCACCGCCTTGATAGAGGTATGAACCAATGCGTATGAGAATATTCTTTACCGTTACGTACTTCCCAACGTTTAACCGTTTTCAAGACAGCGCACATTCCTTTACCCATAACCCATGCTAGTAAGCCATTCTTCGGTCATTCCGCCGCTTTGCGGTGAATGTGTCGGCGGTTGTGCTTTGGTGTTGCCATAAAGCAGCAAACGCTCAACGTATTTTCCGATAATATCAAACTCAAGATTGACGCTGCTTCCGACGGCAAGCTCATTCAGTGTCGTATATCGCCACGTGTGCGGAATTACCGCAACGGTCAGCCGATCTGCCTCTACACGAGCAGTTGTGAGGCTCACACCGTTGATGCAGATTGAACCAACAGGAACAACATATCGTGTGAAATCTGTTGGAAAATTCACGCTCAGGAGCCAGCTTGTTTGCTGCTCTTGAATAGCGTGTACACTGCCGCGTGTATCCACGTGACCCTGGACAAGATGACCACCCAAACGTGCGCCTAGCTGCAATGCCCGTTCAAGATTGACGCGTTTTCCGGGTTGTAGGCTGCCGAGTGTTGTTTTGAGAATGGTTTCCTCGACAGCTTCCACGTCGAACGACGCGCCGTCACAACGTACAACCGTCTGGCAAGCACCGTTGATGCTGACAGAATCATCAATCTTGAGATCGCTAAGAATAGTTTTTGCGCTAATGCTGATGCGAAACCCCTGCCCTTGCGGACGCATAGAGCGAATCGTGCCGATTTCTTCAATGAGTCCGGTAAACATGGGAAACGGGAAGAGTGGTAGCGAAGAGTTTTTGTGGACGGAATCCTATCTTTAACCGATTACGCACAGCAATCAATCACGAGTATTACTGGTCGGAGTATTTAATTTCCGTATTGGGAAGGAGTTTGATGAGAAGCCCGATATCATTCTTCGAGACTTTTGTCTCCAAAATATCTAATTTCTTTAGACGCGACAAGCGCAGCATATCGGGAAGGCGCGTCAATTCTTTGTTGCGAGCAAGATTGATTTCTTGCAAATCGGTCAACTCTGACAACGCGCCCGGCAATGATGTTAGCTTATTATCGGCAATCAGAAATTTTTGCAAACCAGCAAGTTTGCCCATATCATTGGGCAGCGAAGCAATTTGATTGCGTGTCGCGTTGAGCATCTGTAAATTCACCACTTTGCCTAATTCTGGTGGCAGCGCCGTAAGGCGATTATTACTGATGTTCAGGCTTTGCAATTTGGTCAGATTTCCAATATCGCTGGGCAGCGATGTGATTTGGTTACCATTCAGCGTAAGACGTTGTAAATTTACAAGTTTGCCAATTTCCGGTGGCATTTTCGTTAATTGATTCCCATTCAAAGCCAATTTCTCCAATCGCCCCAAATTACCGAGCGTTGCCGGTACTTCGGTGAGTTTGCAACTGCCGAGTTCGAGTGTTTGCAAATTCACTAAATTCCCGATTTCATTCGGTAGTGCCGTCAATCCGTTGCTATTCAAATCTAATTGCACAAGGCTTGTCAGTTTGCCAATATCGGTTGGCAGTGCTGTCAGTGCATTTCCAACTAACCGAAGCACCTGCAACTGCGCGAGTGCGCCGATTTCCGTTCCGAGAACTTCAATCTGATTCGTACTGAGTTCGAGACGTTGCAATTTTACCAATTTCGCTACTTCTGGCGGTAGAGCTTTAATTTGATTTCCTTCCAGTGCTAAGACTTTCAAATTCACCCACGAACCAAGTTCCGCTCCGAGTATCGTAATGCGATTTCGGCTGGCATCCACATATTCCAACGCCACCGCTTGACCAAGTTCGGTAGGCAGCGACGAGAGTTGATTATTGCTCACATCAAGATGAGTGAGTTTGACCAGTTTACCCAATTCGTTGGGAAGCGATGTGAGTGTATTGCTTTGTAAATTCAGCACTTGCAGTTCTGTCAGCAGCCCTAAATCAGTCGGCAGCGCAGGTATTTGATTTTGTCCCAAATTCAAGGTCTGCAGTGAGGTTAGCTTGGTAACTTCACGGGGAAATATTTCGAGTAAATTCGATTTAACGCTGAGGATTTGCAGTTTTGTCAGCTTATTGATAATCGGCGGAATAGTTTTGATGCGGTTCGCATCCATGAGCAGAACGCGCAAGTTGACCAATTTATCAAGTTTGGTGGGAAATTCTTCCATTTGCAAACCACTCAGATCGAGTTTCTGCACTTTGTCGGCATTTTTAATAGCATCGTCTAGCGAGGTGAAAGTCTGCAACGCATTGAGTTGTGCAGTGTCCAGCAGTTGCGCTTTTGCAGAATTGGGCAAAAACAGCCCGCCTGCTGTGAGCAGACACAAGCATATAAGCCACATTGCAGCAATTGTATTCATGGTTTTCTGTTCAATCGTAGGACGATACCGCATACCAAGGACGCTTTGAAGAATAATCGGTAGTACATTTGCCCTGTTTTTGCCATTCTTGAGAGGTTGGAGAAATGGCAACACTGAAGCGCAAGCGTGTAAAATAGTAAATTACTACAAATCCAGAAGCACAAATTTCAGTAACGAAAGCAGATGTTTCGGCATCAGTAGCAAAATCATCTTATCGGCGGCGTAAAATCTTGCTTCGCAACGCCAAGAGCTGCTATGTTTTTTCATCACTAATCGTCGTTTTCTGCGCCAACAAGTCCCACCGGAACGCGGGGTCGCACCATCAGAACCTCCTCGCGCTCCAAAACAACTGCACCAACGGCAGAACCTTTGGGTTTGCGAATGTATTTCTTTTGTGTGTATGCCACTGGCGACATTTTTGCGTTACGTGCTTTGGAAAAATATGCAGCAATCGCCGCCGCTTGTTCGATGATATTTTTCGGCGGCTTTTTGTCCTTCGAGGGCGAACGCAAAACGGCATGAGAGCCGGGAACACCTCTGGCGTGAAACCAATAATCATTCGGCTTGGCAAACCGCAACGTGAGTTCATCGTTATCAGCAGCCGTTTTTCCGACGTAGAGTGTATGCTCGTCATCAAGCGGGAACTCGCGGAAACGTGTTGTTTTCTGGTGTTGAGCCGTGTTTGCGTCGTGATTCATGCGTATTTTCCCGTCTTTTTGTCCAATACTGTGCATATATTTTTCTAATTCTCGTTCGGTCGTGATACTGCCAAGCCTCACCAATGCTTCGTTTGCGCGATAAATAATCTGCTCTTGCTGTCCAAAGCGCTGCTCGCGTTTTTTGACGGTCAAGCGGGCTGCGGCAGCTTTGTGAAAATACTCCTCAGCATTCTCACGCAGCGATAATGCGGGGTTGAGACGAATAACGATGATTTCTTCATCCCAATTTTGCAGCGAAATCGTTTCCAAACCTTTTTGCTGAACATTCGGCTGCGACAGCAGCAATTCCGCCCATAACTGTCGCTCTTGCGAGCGTTTTGCGCCTTCGCTGTCGCGTCCGATTGCTTCCAAGGCGCGTTTTGCTTTTGCTAAGACCGCTTGTAACCGTGCCTCTGCCGATGCCTGCAGCGTTGAAAAGCGCTCCTCGCGGTGACGCATTTGGACAGTTTGCCTGAGAGCCTCGCTGAGGGAAGCATATTCGCCCTCAATTTTTACCGCACTGTCACTAGGACGAAGGAGCGAAAACAAAAGTTTATTGCGCTCGTCCCGCAGCACAAAAAAGGTTGTTGCGCCAAGACACATTTCGTACACGCTCCGTCCCTGACTTTCCACAATCTGCATATTTTTTTGTACCACCGCAGAAGCCATTGTCTCTGTACCATTCAAACCGATTTCGCTGGGAATACGCGCTATTGCTTCGCGGGCATACACACTGCCCAAGCCGATGTCGCAGGTGGCAAGCGCTTTTTCCAAGGTTGTTTCGCCCGGAAAGTCCTGAAACTTTATGCGCGAATGATGTTTCAAGCGAAGAGGCGTTCCGACAAGGTGTTGTGGTGACCGAAACGCCGCAATGATACGGGATGACGGCTCTTCCGAGGGATGTTGTATGAGGGATTCCTGCACCATCGGAGACTCTGAAACAATTGGAAGCGTCAGCAAGGCATTCACGGGAGCGCTTGCGCCGGAATCATCATCGTTCCATCCGGCGAAGAAGGTCAAATACAGCGTATAAGGCGGAAAATACAGACGAATAATCCGCTCCTGTGGCATCACTTCTGCACGTGTGAGTGTCCGCCCAATAAGTTCCGGGAAAAGGTCAAGCGTGTTTTTGCGGGCGCGGTGAAATTCGGGGCGAAGGAATATTGCCCCATGCCGACTGTCCAAATGTACCTCTAATACTCGCGTTTCGCGCCCTCGCTCGAAAACACAATGAATCGTATTGCGCTCTTGCGTGAAACACTCGGTTAAAAACGACCCCGATAACGTATCAATTTCACGAGCAACATGGCAGAGCGTGTAGTAATGAAGCAGCATTGGTGGTTTTTAGTTTTTGAGGTTGTTTTCTTAATCATTGTGTTCAGGCGAAGCCTCTGAAAAGCCGTATTCTCGTAGCTTCCGGTACAATGTCCGCTCGCTAATGCCGAGTGCATCGGCAACTTGACGGCGATTGCCGTCGAAACGGTTCAGTGCAGCGCCGATAAGCCGCTTTTCCACCTCGTGCATTGTCAGTGGAGCGTGAGCGTCCGAGTCGTTATCGTCGTCGTCGTCGGCTATTTTTCGCGTGAAGGCGTTTGGGGAATCCTCCTCAACACGCTGCATTGGTGAGCCATTTGGGGAATTTGGTGCAGAATCTTTTGTGTCGTGATGTTGCGAAAAGACGGCATCTTTGAGGTCGGCAACCTCACCGCGCAAAAGTGCCACTTCTCGCACTAAATCCACCAATGCTTTGTACATCAATTCGCGCTCAATTTGTTCCGGCATTTTCCCCGAAACCCGCATGAGTGCTGATGAAGCGGGGAGTAAATGCTGACGCTGCGCATCGGGCAAAAATGCCATGATACCGACAGGATCACTTTTGACGGTATCGGCAGCAACGTTTGCGGGCGGCAGAGCGCGATACGGCAAAGGTGTCGGCACGGCATCCGGCTGTTTCAAGGCTCGCGGCAAATAGGGACGGAGGGATTCCATCGTGATTTGATGACCTTTGCCGAGTGTCGTGACCGTTTCGATTAAATTGCGCAATTCTCGAATATTTCCCGCCCAAGGCAAGTTTATCAAAAGACGGAGCGCCTCGTGCGAGATTCCTTCGTAGTCCGCACCAATTTTACGCGCTGTTCGTTCAGCAAAATACTGAACAAGTTCGGGAATATCTTCGGGGTGTTCGCGGAGCGGTGGAATTTCGATTTGTACGGTGTTGAGGCGATAAAATAAATCTTGTCGGAACCGTCCTTCGGCAACTTCGTCTTCCAAACGCCGATTGGTGGCGGCAAGCACACGAACATCGGTGCGAATCACATCCGGCGAACCCAAGCGTGAAAATTCGCCCGTTTCCAGTACACGCAAAAGTTTAACCTGCGTTCCAAGTGGCATTTCGCCGAGTTCATCCAAAAAAATCGTCCCTTTATCTGCCGCTTCAAAAAAGCCCTTGCGCTGCTCGGTTGCGCCCGTATAAGCACCTTTTTCGCTACCAAACAGCTCCGATTCCAAGAGTGTTTCGGGAATAGCGCCGCAATTCAGGCTTACCATGCGCTCTTTGCGGCGTTTGCTGAGGCTGTGAAGCGTCCGCGCAAACACTTCTTTACCCGTACCGGATTCGCCCGTAATCAGCACACACAAATCGGTCGGTGCAACCTGCTCGACACGCGCAATCACTTCGCGCATCGGTGCCGAAGAGCCGATAATTCCGATGGTATGATGATTGGGAGTGTTCACGGGCGGAAGAAAATAAGAAGAATAATTCTAGCGTTCAAGAATCTCGCAGAAACAGGCATTGATGCCTTTGCGCACACCATTACCTTCTTCATGTAGGTCTTGTTTCGTAAAGCCGATAGTGATATGCGGATAGAAATGAAGAGGGTCCCAGAGCGATGCTTCTCCGCCCTTGGCAACATAGCGGTCAAAAATCGCGCGGCGAATATTCACAAGGTCTTCCGAGCGCACGACGACAAAATATGATTGCTCCGGCTTTTCTTCAAGGCTGACTTGGGCGCGTCCGAGACACAAGGGCGTAAAACGGGCGTTTTGAATAGCCATGTTCGTGGCAATTTCGTTGATGTCCTTCATTGTCAATACTTTTCCCAAGACCTGCGAAAATTCCGGCGGCGAAATCACGGTAATATGCGCTTCGCCTCTGTTTTTGAGTGTCTGATTCACCTGTTTTTCCAATGCCTTCCACAGCGCCTCGGCGGGCGAAAAAGGAAGATTCATGCTGAGATAATTGTCAAATGCTCCAGTGCCTTCGTGTGCCAGAAACGGCGTAGGTGCGTGGATGGCACTACTGAGCGTGAGCGATATTGCCGAAGGAAAACGTCCTTTTTCAGGCGTTTGCGCTGGCAGAAATATTGGCGCAATGAAGCAAAAAAGCGCTATGCAGGCGATGTGGAATCGTGAAGTAAGCATGATTATTTGTTTCTTGTCCCTTGAAATATGTTTCTTAAACGGAGGCGAATATACAGATTTTTTGCGATTTGGGTGCATACCAAGCGCGAGACTGCTCTCTGGAAACATCGGGATTCGCGTTGGTTAGTTGCCTGAAAGTGCGTACATTTGCAGGATATTTTCATGGCTTTCGCTTCATTTTATCACTATTGACCGACATTTTCATGGAATCACTGCAATCGCTCATTGATATTTTTCTGCATCTCGACAAGCATCTTGGCGAAATTATTAGTCAATATGGAACAACGACATACGCAATTCTTTTCACAATCATTTTTGCCGAAACCGGGCTTATCATCGCGCCCTTTTTGCCGGGTGATTCGCTTCTTTTTGCTGCCGGAGCGCTTGCTGCCGCGACTGGCGTACTCGATCCGCTCACGCTTGTCCTGCTTCTCAGTGTGGCGGCGATTGCTGGCGACACCGTAAATTATTGGGTTGGCAAAACGTATGGTTTGAAGGTATTGCAAAAATTTCCTTTTATCAAAAAGGAGCATATCGAATACACCAAAAAATTTTACGAAAAACACGGCGGCAAAACGATTATCCTCGCACGGTTTTTGCCCATTGTACGGACGTTTGCACCATTTGTTGCCGGAATCGGAACGATGAATTATTCACGTTTTATTCTTTACAACATCGTCGGCGGCATCGCATGGGTGGCATCATTTATTTATCTCGGGTATTTTTTTGGTAATCTCCCCGTCATCAAACGGAATTTTTCGTTGATTATTCTCGGCATTATCATCGTGTCGGTATTGCCGGGCGTGATAGAGTTCGTGCGCCATCGGCTCAAAAAAGCGTAATGCCGTATGACGATTTGAGACGCGATTTCCCCTTTCCACTGTTTTTATCTATTTCTACGCACCATGTTCGATTTACCTGTTCTTAACGCATCAGAAACCAGCTTGGAATCTCACTTGCTCTCGCCGACACTCCATGATAATGTTCTGCAAAGCAGTCCCAAGCCTCATTCTTCGCCGAATGCTCGCAAACTTTACGTCGAAACCTACGGTTGCCAGATGAACGTCAGCGATTCGGAAATTGTCAAAAGCGTGATGAATCAAAGCGGCTATGCAATGACGGACAAGCCCGACGATGCCGATGTGATTTTGCTCAATACCTGTGCGATACGTGAGAATGCCGAGCGAAAAATTCACGAGCGGCTCATGCACTTGAAATTTTACAAAAAGCGCCGTCGAAATCTTGTCGTGGGCGTACTGGGCTGTATGGCGGAGCGGATGCGGGACGAACTCATGGAAACCAAGCAAATCGTTGATGTTGTTGTCGGACCAGATGAGTATCGCAAACTACCGGAGATTGTTGCCCGCGCCGAAGCAGGTGAAAAGGGCATTGCCGTCAAACTTTCTCGCGTCGAAACCTACGATGATATTGAGCCACTTCGCACCGAAGGGGTGAGCGCTTGGATTTCAATTATGCGGGGGTGCGACAAATTTTGTACATTTTGCGTTGTGCCATTCACACGTGGACGCGAGCGTTCACGCGGTTTGCCGCTCATTGTTACCGAAGCGCAGCAGCTATGGGACGCGGGATTTAAGGAAATTACCCTTTTGGGGCAAAATGTCAATAGTTATCGCGATGAAGGCGCGGGTACGGACTTCGCCGACTTGCTCAAAGCCACAGCCCGCGCCGTTCCTCAGATGCGGATTCGTTACAGCACGTCGCATCCTTACGATATGAGCGATAAGCTGATTGCGACAATGGCGGAATACGACAATATTTGCAAGTATATTCATTTGCCCGTTCAGTCCGGCTCTGACCGCGTGTTGGAGGCAATGAATCGCCATTACACCGTTGCGCACTACAAAGAGCGCCTTCGTACAATCCGCGATTTTATGCCGCATTGCGCTCTTTCGACGGATATTATTGTTGGGTTTCCAACGGAAACTGCGGATGAACACCGCATGACGGCTGATTTGATGGCAGAAGTACGTTTCGATGGGGCGTTTATGTTCCTCTATTCGCCCAGAGAAGGCACCAAAGCGTGGAAAATGGAAGACGACGTGCCTCACGACGAGAAAGTACGCCGTTTGAATGAAATTATCGCCCAGCAACAGGATATTTCCAACGAAATCAATCAACGCGCGATCGGCACAACGGAGCGTGTTTTGGTCGAAGGTCCCAGCCGCCGCAACCCCGAAACCGCATGGTTTGGGCGTACCGATACAAACAAAATCGTAGTATTCCCGCACGTGACCAATCAGGAAGCGAGTGTTGCTGCGGGCTATGTGATTGGCGATACAATAAACATCCGTATTACCAAGGCTTCCCCCGCCATGCTCACTGGTGTTGTGGAGACAATTTCTTGATATACTGCAAAAAGTAACTGATTAATCCGTATGGTTCGTGGACAGTTTTTTAATACTCCATAGACATTTTGTGCCTAGAATCTTATCTCGCTCTGTGCTGCCGCACTGTCCACAGTTCAATGCCAATCACTCCAAAAACAATAGCTATTTCCCCCAGAAAATACGCCACACCGAGTTTTGTCAATAAGGAGAAATCTATCACCACGAGCGTAAAAGTAAGGCAGCAATAGAGAAAATTCGCCAGTGCAATCACTCGCATAAATGGTTTCCACGCTTGCGGATTAAGGGTGAAGCAGCCTAGCGAATACGCTGCAAAGCCAAAGGCGGGGTACGAAAGTTTCATCGCAATTTCCGGCGGCATACCGAAAATTCCTTCCAGTGGGGCAATCAGGAACACCAGCAACAGTGCCGAAAGCATTGCTCCCAAGCCATCTAGCAAAAAGACATTGCGTGGCTTGGATGTGAGCGTTTGTGCGATTGGTGAGGTGTTTTTTGTCATAGAAATTTCACAAGTGCTTGATAACAACATTTCCTTTTTTATGCCCCAAATCCACGTATCTGTGAGCTTCGACAAGCTGCTCAAAAGGATACACCTTGTCAATAATGGGCTTGAGTTTGCCGTCCGCAATCATTTTGTCCAGTGTTTCCAAGTGTTCGCGCTTTTCCGACGTTGGGGACATAATTGAGGCGAATTTCCCTTCTTGACGCAGAAGTCGCTTCCGTATTGCTGTCTCCAACTTTCCAACAGCATCGAAAACAATATCAAACTTCTCAGTACACTCAGTGAAGTCTTGTTTGGTGTAATCCAAAACATTCTCAGCACCCAGAGACCTTACCAAATCTGCGTTCTCGCCGCTACACACGCCTGTAACATTTGCGCCAAAAGCACGGGCAATCTGTACCGCAAACGTCCCGACACTGCCCGAAGCTCCATAAACAAGAACCTTTGGGGCTTGTCGAATATTTGCTTTCAAGAGCAAATCCAATGCCGTCATGCCGCCGACAGGTAGTGCCGCAGCCTCTTCAAATGTGAGGTTTTGCGGTTTCGGGGCGATAACGTTTTGTTTGCCCATCTCCGGGATGCAAACATAATCGGCGTAGGAGCCTTGTTTCAAGCCTGTTGTCGTACCATAGACTGCATCGCCTTTTTTCCACGATTGCACATCGTTGCCAACATCTTCTACAATGCCCGAAAATTCATAGCCCAAAATAGGATTGCGCGGCTTGGTTATCCCGAAGAGCAAGCGAATAAAGAGCGTGTACAAGGCAGATCCGGGGTATATTCCTTTGCGAATCCAGAGAGATCCCGCAGAAACGCTGGACGCGTGGACTTTGACAAGGATCTCGTTGGGCTTTGGAACAGGTTTCGGAACGTCGGCAAGGCGCAGTACATCAGGTGTGCCGTATTCGGTGTAGATAAAGGCTTTCATTGTGTTCACTATGGTTTTCATGCTGCTTGTCCTTTCCAATTCCACGCAGTCCAAATAGTCAGTACATTGAAAATCAAACCCACGCCGAGCAAGTATCTGTCGTACATTGAGGGATAGGTGTGAATACTCAGGGCGGTCAGCGCAAAGAATAATCCGGCAACGATGATATTTGCCCAACGGTTTACGGGCTGGCTCAAAACGAGCGAGAGATATACCATAAAAATCTGAATGGACATCAAAATGGCGACGGACAGCCAATGTACTTGCGTGAAGTTGTTGGTCTCACCCATTCGCGCTACGTCGCCAGTCATCAGGCGCAGTACGTCGCCAAAAAGATTGGTGAGCATCAGCGCAATCCACAGGGCGGAAAGGTGGATTCTGACAATATCTATTTGGATAGTATTCATACGGTTTCTCCGTTATTATTGTAAAATATTTTTGACAAAATTACGGAGGGTGTACGCCAAAAAACGTTCACTTTAGGTAATAAATGCAAGGGCAAGAAAAAATCATGCTTGTATTTCTTCAGCAATGCGTTTGCGAATGCGGCTCAGGGATTGCGGAGTAATGCCGAGATAACTGGCAAGCTGGTGTTGCGGGACACGCTGCGCCAAATCAGGGCGGGCGCGAAGGAGATTCAAATAGCGCTGTTCGGGGCTGGAAGTTTTGAAATCATCCAGTGTGGCTTGGTTTTTTGCAAGAAGATCTTCGGAAAGCAAGAGGCAGAGGGTTTGGAAGCGCGGAAACTTCT
>JAAFHM010000576.1 GCA_013298375.1 Ignavibacteria bacterium
CGGTGATTTCGAGTTTGGTGAGATCAAGCGGCTTTTGCAAATAATCGAATGCGCCCAATTTTATCGTTTCAACCGCGACTTCGATACGCCCCTGTCCGGAGAGCATCACTACGGGGGTTTCGGGAAAACGCGCTTTGCATTCCCTCAAAATCTCAACGCCGCTCATGCTCGGCAGCATAATGTCTAACAACACCAGCGATGGTGAGGTTTGCGAGGCATCCGAAGCAAGTTCCTGAAAAAAATCCTCGCCTCGCGTGAAAACACGGACGTTGTAGCCGAATGAACTAAGATTATGCTCTAAAAGAAGTTGCAAATTTGCTTCATCTTCGACGACGTACACACTGTGCATGGGAATAGCAATGGGGAGTGGGGAAATGAGAAATTACAAATGGCGGCTATTTGTGGCTGCACACTTCACACGAACTTACTATCTTTGCGGTTTGTATGCAATGCTAAAATCGTAATTGGTTCGGTATGTTGTCAAAAGTCTCCACGAATCACACGGATTGACACGAATCAAGAGCATTTTTTGAGCGATAATCCGTTCAGGTCTCGTTATTCGTGAGGCTTCGTGCGATTCGTGGAGGTTTTTCGAGACCTGACCAGTTTTCAAAAATCATGGCAACGGCAAGTTGACATAAAAAGTTGAGCCTTTGCCCGGCGTACTTTCGGCACGAATACTCCCGCCGTGCAGTTCCACAATTTGCTTGGCAATGGCAAGACCAAGCCCTGTGCCGCGAATTTCCTTCCCATCGGTATCGCGCTGTTTTGCACGGTAAAATTTCTCAAAAAGGCGCGGCATATCATTCGCAGGTATTCCTACGCCAGTGTCGGCGATGCTGACTTCGAGGGTTTGTGCGCTTTTCTGGGTGCGAAGCGTGATACTGCCGTCGGGCGGGGTAAATTTGACAGCATTAGCAAGAAGATTGACAAATACTTGGGTCATACGGTCGTTATCAATCTCCAGCAACGGAAGCGCTTCCGGCGTGGTATCGTGTACAATACGAATGCGCTTGGAATCAGCTTCGGTGGCGATAATGTGCGCCGCATATTCCACAATCTGCGAAATAGAACAGGGCTGGGTGATAAGAGAAGTTTTGCCGCTTTCAATACGTGAAATATCCAGTAAATCCTCCACAAGCCGCTCCAAACGCCGCCCGTCGTCCAAAATAATATTCAAAAATTGCTGGGCTTTTTCGGGCGCAAGATTTTGTGAGCGCAGAAGTGTTTGAGCAAAACCAATAATGGAAGCAAGAGGAGTGCGGAGTTCATGTGAGACTTGCGAGACAAATTCATTTTTCATCTCATTCAATTTGTGCAGCGTGTCGGCGTGTTGACGCTCGCGGTCGCGCTCAAATTCCATACGCTTTATCGCCGTAATATCGCGCCCCTCGACGATGAAAAAATCAATTTCTCCCGCCGAACTAAAGATAGGTTTGATAGAAAGGTCAACCACAGCACGAGTGCCTTCCAGATTAACAATCTCGCCCGTATAGCGCACAAATTCGCCGCCGGACGCACGATAAATGCCCGTCTGGAGTTTCGAGCGGGCGGCTTCATCTGCCCACGATTCTAGCTCCCAAAGCGCCTTTCCAAGCGCTTCGGTAGCAATAATACCCGTAAAATTGACCGCAGCTTGGTTGATTTCCAAAATAATACCATCAACACTCACCAGAAAAATAAACTGGAACGTGTTATTGAAAATGGCTTGAAAGCGTTTTCGGAGGTCGGCTTCGGTGAGGGCATCGTGGAGCGCCATTGGCAACCTGTCGGCATCATCGTGAAAGAAAAGAGTAGCTGCCCCAGCAAGATAGCATTTAGGCGAGAAAGGATGAAGGATAAAAATTGCGTCGTCCTGAAAAAAATTGCGTCGTCCTGAAAACGGTTGACACAAAAATCGCCCTAGGGCATGAAAAATTGTTGAATAACTTGGTTCGGTGTTTTCATATCAAGCGCTAAATGTGGTCGTTCGGTATTGTAAATCAGAGCGGATTCTGGAAATGCTTGTTGTACCGCTTTGATGCTTTTGAAGGTCGTATTGAACGAGAATTCTTCCTTGAATGTACCATTGACCCGCTCGGCAAGAGCATTGTCGGTCGGCTCGCCGCTTTGGGTCATGCTGGGGAGAAAACCGTAGTGGTCAATCAAACGAATGTAGTCTGCGCAACAATACTGTACACCTCGGTCAGAATGATGAATCGGCTTTGCCGAGAGCGTATAGCCCTGTACTTGGGCGTGTTTGAAGAGTTTTATCATCATCTGTGCTGCCCGCAATGAGCCTTCAACACAGAGCGACGCACTGACATCAAATCCAACGACCATGCGCGAGGCAACATCGGTCAGAATCGCCGCATATGCAAACCCTTCCAAGGTATGGATGTAGGTAATATCCGCGACCACCGCCATAAACGGCTCCAAAAACGTTACTCTGTGGTCATTGTAGAGGTCAGGATATTTCCGAAAACTATGCCGTGAATCCGTTGTTTTGGTACTGTACCCTTGACGCGGCTTGATCAGAAGATTCTCTCTTGGTAAGAGGTCAAAGAAGGCATCACGACCAATGTTCTCAACCAGTGCTGGCTCATTCTGCTCCAGCAAATATAAGAGTTTGCGTGCACCTAAGCGGGGCATTCGGTGGCGAAAACGCTGTACGGCAACAAGCAATTCGTGCTGCGCCATGAGGTGATTTTCTTGCCCACGTAGCACGGCATGGTGCTTGTAATAGGCTTGGCGGGTGATACCAAAGAATGCACAAAGCTCGCTCAGCCGAAGAGAATGCGCCATCACCCCTTCCTGTTGCCAATGACGGCAGAAGTCAAGGGATTCATGCCGAAATTTTTTTTGCATCAATCTGATAGTGGCTATCCACTGCTGCAAGAACCGCTTCCAATGAAACAGCCTTGACCTGTGTTTGGGCTAGGGTATGTTCCAGAGCGTGTATCTGATGCCTCTAGAACTTTGATGCGGTCTTGTTCGTGGGGCATTTCTATTCTAACGATTGTGGCTAAAAGTGAGAGTTTGCCCATTTTCTTGAGCCATTTGTCAATGGTGGAAGAGCCGCCAATATCGTACCGTTTCTGGGCTTCTGCAACACTTATTTCGCCACGCTCTATTTCTGAGACAATGCGCTGCTTAAATGAGGCACTGTATCGCTTGACGAGCCGTCGTTCTTTTGCTGACATATCCGTTTCTCCTGATTGAAGTTGAGTGTTCTTTTTTGTCAACTTTTTTCAGGACGAGACATATCAGCGCATCCCATATCCATATACGA
>JAAFHM010000614.1 GCA_013298375.1 Ignavibacteria bacterium
AAAGCACAGTATTTACGACGTCTCTGGGGTCGTCATTTTCATTTTTACGGCATAGCGTGGATGCGCGGTATTTTCAGCCCATCAGCCTTTTTTCGATGACGCATATTCTGGCATTGCAAGGCGGTTTGACGGTGATTGATGATAGAAGTAAGGGCACAAACACTGCTTTGAATGCACCATTTTACGCATTGCCATCGCTGTCTCCCTTGCGTGGTATTTTGATTGGACAGTTCGCAGACCGCACGGCGGCTTTTGTTCAGGCAGAATACCGTGTGCCGTTTTTGGAGATATTTGAAGCCGTCGCTTTCGTTGGCGCAGGAACAAGCAGCCCCAGATTGGAAACGCTAACTCAAAGCCGCTTACAGGCTGTTGCGGGCGGCGGAGTACGATTCTTTTTCGACCCCAATGAACGGCTGGGAATCCGCTTGGATATTGGTGTGCCGATTGTATCAGTTGGATTACCACGTTTCTATTTTACGTTTGGCGAAGCCTTCTAAAGTTATAGTAACCCTGCAACCCAAAAAATCTTCTTTGTGTATAGAACGAAAAGCGTAATTTCCATTTATACTCATCATTATTTTTTGGCGGACTATGAAACCTTCACAACTACTGCTCATAACGAGTGCATTCTTCGCAATGCTTGTTTTTACCTCATGTTCGGGGGGATCTTTTTTGGGAATCAATTTCTCCCCACCGTTGCAAAACGACCCTACGAAAGTGAGCATCGTCTATACCGATATTGAAAATTTCTGGGCGGCTTACGATGCGGGCAAGCAGGCAAGTAACTTTGAGCAATTGTATTTTGGTAAAGCAAGCAGTGGTCTTAAAGAATTTGCACGGGTTCGTAGTAGCAGCGTCAATGCGACAAACATCGCTGCTCTCGTGAGCCGTAAGCCGAAATATTTTGCTTCGATTCGCCCGAATACGATGAAAGCCGCACAAATAGCAGCGCAGGTTCGAGACTTGTTTGTGAAATTTAAGACGATGTTCCCCGATGCGCAATTTGCGGATGTCTATTTGATGATGGGCGGAATGTCCACCGGCGGCACGATTGCGAATAATTCTATTCTTATCGGCACGGAGCTTTTCGCGCGTGGCGCAGACACGCCGACCGACGAACTGACGGCATGGGAAAAAGCAGTAACACAGCCTATTGACGACCTTCCCGCCATTATTTGCCATGAACTGATTCACATCGAACAAGAATATTTAGGGATGAGCTATGGAAATACGCTCTTGGGCAAGGCGATTCAAGAAGGCGGCGCAGACTTCGTGAGCGAACTTTTTGTAGGAAAGCATATCAACCAGCATATTCACGAGTATTGCAATTCTCGCCAAAAAGAGCTTTGGAAAGAGTTTTCGCAAGTGATGAACGGCACAATCATCAATAAATGGCTCTACAACGCCAACGACGCATCCTTGGGCGAGCGCCCCGCCGATATTGGCTATTACATCGGCTATAAAATTTGCGAAGCGTATTATGCCAAAGCAACCAATAAACAAGCGGCTCTGCGGGAAATTATGTCTATGAAAGACCCCACGGCGTTTCTTCAAGCAAGCGGCTATAATCCTTAATCTACACGACCATTCGATGATACCTCAACGCACCATCGCTTCCATCTGGCTTGCACTCATGTTCTATGCTGTGCTGCAATCCTCGCTTGTTGTGCGGGCAGGAAACGCGCCGTTTGTCCCTGTACTTATCGGTACGGTGCTGAACGAGCATTTGCGTTTGGCATTATTGCTGGGCTGTTGGTGGCTGTTGAATAATCGCTTGCACACGTGGCAACTCTGGCAGCAAATCGTTAGCTATGGCTTGATGGCTCTGGTGCTAGGTTTCATGCAGTTTGGCGGTAGTTATGGCTTGACGTATTTCATGGCTCCCGGTGCTGCGCTAGGTTCAATCGTAAAAAACGCGCAGTGGATAGTGCTGCAAAGTGTGCTGGAAAACGGCATTATTCTCGCAAGCATGGTGCTGGTGCAGTATCGGCGCGAAATCAAGCGCCGCGAGGAGCGTGAACGCGAATTACGCTTGCTCAATACGCAAATGGAACTCGCAGCGCTTCGCGCCCAAATAAATCCCCATTTTTTGTTCAATGCTCTGAACACCGTCAACGCGCTGGTGGGAGCAAACCCGGAGCAAGCGCGGCATGTTTTGGAAATGCTGGCGGATTTGCTCCGCTACACGCTTGAAAGCGACAAGCGTGATGTGGTGAGCCTCAGCGAGGAATTAGACTTTGTAAGAAAATATCTCGCTATTGAGCAAGAACGTTTTGGGAAACGCCTCCAAACCCGCATTGAATCTGACGAAACACTTTTGGATGCACACATTCCTCCGATGCTCATACAACCGCTTGTGGAGAACGCCGTCAAACACGGGGTTTCGCCCAAAGCAGTTGGGGGAACAGTAACGGTGCGGGTTTTCAAAGAGGCAGATAGTACACGGCTTTGTGTGGAAGTGGCAGATGACGGTGTTGGCATGAAAGCGGTGAAGAACATTCATGGCGGGGCTTCCACAGGAATTGGGCTTGCGAACACGGATGCGCGTTTGCAAAAACTTTTTGGTGAAGAATCCGCGCTGTATATCGAAAGTTCCGAACACGGCGTAACGGCAAGGTTCTCTGTCCCTCGTGCGTAGATGCTGCTCTGTTGAATCGTGTTATTCTCCTTCTTGAACAACATTCCAATGAAAATAGGCATAGAAGGTCTCTCCTGCCAATGTTGCTGAAATATAGCGCTGTTCAATAGCTTCGGTACTCGAAATGCCAAAACTTGCACCGACAATATCGGCGCAATTCGAGAGACCGATACCATTACCGTCATTGGTGATACCACCCTTGAATAGGGATGATAGATCCGAACCAACGGTTTTATTGAGCCAATCAACGGTTTCAGGTTTTACGGTGTTTTCAATAACCCAGCGTAAAATGTTGCCAATGGGAAAAATCGTCAGAATAATAGTATCTTCACGAGAGAAGCGGAGCGCA
>JAAFHM010000645.1 GCA_013298375.1 Ignavibacteria bacterium
TGCTTTTTCTATGCGCGAAAGAGCCTTCGCCAAGACCTCATCGTTGAGCGACGGACGATGAGGCAGCACAAAGCAATGATTTTTATCGCTAATGGCAATACACCCCTGCATGAGTAGATCCATGAGAACCGCCCCACCGGATGCGTACACATTGGGGTTGACCACACTATAATGATGCACCAAACCGCTCTCATTCTTCATGGAGAGTAATTGTAGCTGCTCGTACAGATACAGATGTGGTTCCATGAGGTATTTCCTTACGTTGTCATAAATTTATTTTTCAACGCCAAAACCAATTTCTCTACTTCCACCACCACAATAATCGAAAGCGAAACGCCCGCAACCCGCATCCAATCAGCCGTATCAAGCGAGTACGGCGTGTTCAAAATTGCATCCATAAACGGTAATTCCACTGCTCCGATTTGCATTGCCATTGCAAATGCCATCACGCCCAGAAGCGGTAAATTATCGGTGAAGCTGATTTTTTCAACGCTTTCGCCAGTTTTGCGTCCCGGAAGATTCCAGAACAAGGAACGCTCCAGCGAGCGAGAATTTTGGACGTTCCAGATTTGGAACATCGCAAGTGTACAGAATGCAATCGTTTGTGCCTTCAAAACGGGCATTTGCAGCATATTCAGGTTATACCAAAAAAGTGCCAGCGTTCCCATCATCATCCACGCACCGCAGAAAATGATGTGTCCAATCATTCTTGGCGAAAGCAGCGCCTCGTCTCGCTTGCGAGGTTTGTAGCGCATTACGTTACCGTGTTCTTTTTCAAAAGCGAGTGGAAACGTTGAAGTACCATCGGTAACGAGGTTAATCCATAAAAGCTGCGCAGGCAAGACGGGAAGCGGGAATCCGGCGAGTACCGAACTTGCCACCGTCAGAACACCACCCAAACTTGTGGTCAAAATATAAATCAAAATATGCCGCAAATTCGAGAAAATCACGCGCCCACGCCGCACAGCAGCAGCAATGCTTACAAAATTATCATCCGTTATCACCATACCCGAAACGTCCTTTGCAACGTCTGTTCCCGACCCCATTGCAATACCAATATCTGCTTGCTTCAGTGCCGGAGCGTCGTTCACGCCGTCGCCCGTCATGGCGACGACAAGATTGTAGCGTTGAAGCTGCTTGACAATGCGGAGTTTGTCGGTCGGCGAGACGCGGGCATAAACATCCGTGTTCTCGACGCGCTTGTAGAGTTCTTCGTCTGACATTGCCTCAAGTTCACGCCCTGCCAGCACTTCGGGCTTGGTTTCGCCAGCCAAGCGCAGGTCGTAGGCGATAGCTTGTGCGGTTTTTGCGTGGTCGCCGGTAATCATTTTCACACGGATTCCTGCATCACGGCATTCAGCAATCGCGGCACGAGCATCCTCGCGGGCGGGGTCAACAATGCCCACCAAGCCGACAAAGACAAGGTCGCTCATATTTTCCATTTCATGCGGAGAAATAGCATTCGGCACTTCTTTCATCGCCAAAAACAGAACCCGCAAGCCTTGTTCGGCAAATCGTTCTGTTTGCTGCTGCAATAACGCCGTGTCAATCGGTGCGCGTGAGCCATCCGGCTGCAACATCACGCTTGAGCGCGGCAAAAGGCGCTCCAATGAGCCTTTGAGGAGAACGTAGCGTTTATCGCCATTGGTCGCCGTTACTGCCATAAACTGCCGCTCCGATTCAAAGGGTAAATCTATCGAAACGCCCCAGTTTTCGCGCTCCGCATCTCTGCCCGCTTTATGCGCCAGCACAAGCAACGCGGCTTCGGTTGGATCGCCGACGACTTCAAATGCCGTTGCCTCCGAGCCTGCATCTTTCAAGCGTGTTTCCGTACAAAGCTGCCCCGTGCGCACAAGCCACGTGAGCGATTCGTGCTGCGCAAGATTGACCGATTCCCCACTCAAGCCCGTAACCACGCCTTTTTTGTCATATCCCGTGCCGGAAATAGCCCATTCTGTGCCGCCGGAAAAGAGTTTCACGGCGGTCATTTGGTTGCGGGTAAGCGTTCCGGTTTTGTCGGAACAAATAACGTTGGTGCTTCCCAGCGTTTCCACAGCAACAAGTTTGCGAATAACTGCATGACGCTTTGCCATCAGGCGCATACCAATCGAAAGCGTGATGGTAACAGACATTGGCAGTCCTTCGGGGATTGCTGAGACCGCCAGACCAATAGCAGTGAGCGCCATCGTCAGTGGCGATTCCCCACGCAGCCAGCCGATAACGAAAATCATCACCACAATACCAACAATGCCGATGCTGAGGTATTTTCCGAAGCCTTCCAAACGCTCTTGCAACGGCGATTCATTTTCTTCGACGTTTTGAATTTCTGTGGAGATTTTACTAAACTCCGTTCCCAAGCCAATTCCCGTCACAATGGCTTTACCACGCCCGCGCTGGACGATTGTTCCGGCAAAAAGCATATTGAGGCGGTCGCCGACGGGCGCGTGATCATCGAGCTGTACGGTCGGGTTTTTCGTGACCGCCATTGATTCGCCCGTGAGCATGGACTCATCCACTTGCAGCGTCGAAGCATCGAAAAGACGGGCATCCGCAGCGAGGCGAGTACCACTTTCCACCAAAAGGACATCACCCAAGACCAGTTCCCGTGCGGGTATTTCAATCATCTGCCCATTGCGCAGCACTCGTGCTGTTGGCGCGGTGAGTTTTTTTAAGGATTGTAGCGCACTTTCGGCACGGCGCTCTTGAACAAACCCGACAACCGTATTCAAAATCACGACAAACGCTATCACAAGCGCATCCTTTGGCTCTGCGACGAGC